>JAEUUB010000009.1 GCA_016787745.1 Cyclobacteriaceae bacterium | reverse complement strand
CTCTTGCCAAAGGTCTTCACTTCAGGGTCTTTACCTAAACGACCGATTAACTGCACGCTGTTTCTTACACTTTTCATAATTGTAGTATTTAATTGTTAAACATTTATTTTCAAACTTGTCCTCGGGGTATTGCCGATCGACAGGACAAAGGTGATAGGTCGGACAACCAGCAGTCGTTTATTATTCAATTACTTTCGGTTATATTCGTTTATAAACGTTTATAATCGGATAGAAAAATCCTCAAAATCCACCTGTAATGGCTAAAAAGGAAGAAAAAGTATGTTTAGAGTGTGGCGGAAAAATAATCGGGCGGGCCGATAAAAAATTCTGCTCCGACCAGTGCCGGGTATCCTATAATAATAAATTGAACCGGGATGAGACCACCTACATGAACAACGTAAACAACATCCTCCGCAAAAATCGCAGGATACTTCTCGAACTCAATCCTACAGGAAAAGCGAAGGTGAATAAAGATAAATTAAATGAGAAAGGATTTGATTTTTCTTACTTTACCAGTCAATATGTAACCAAAGAAGGTGCCGTGTATAATTTCTGCTACGAGCAGGGCTATTTACTTATGGACAAAGCCTGGTACTTGTTAGTCGTAAAAAAAGAATCTCCAAAACAACAAACGCTATGAATAGCTGGAACCTGCAAGGAAAAAAAGCATTGATCACCGGAGGCACCAAAGGAATTGGTCTTGCCATTGCCCGCGAGTTTCTGGAACTGGGAGCTGAAGTTTTGGTAATTGCCCGAAATACAAAGAATATTCAGGGAAAATTAAAAAATTCGGCAAACCTGTTTACCCAGGAAGGCGATATTAGCCAGGCTCCCTTCCGACAGGAAATTGCTCGGAAAATTTCAGATAATTGGAGCAAGCTGGACATACTGGTTAACAACGTAGGCACCAATATCCGCAAGAAATTTGTGGAGTATAGCGATGCGGAGATCCAGCAACTCTTTGAGACCAATTTATTCAGTATGATGGATCTTACGCGGTTGTGCTATCCCATGCTTAAAAAATCAGGCTTCGCCAGTGTGGTAAATGTTGCATCGGTAGCCGGAATGCAGGATGTGCAAAGTGGTACTCCCTATGGCATAACCAAAGCAGGCATTATTCAGTTTACGAAACACTTGGCGGCTGAGTGGAGTGTCGATCAGATTCGGGTTAACTCGATCTCACCCTGGTACATTGAAACTCCGCTTACCGAGGCCGTACTTACCCAACCCGACCGTTTAGAAAAAATTCTCGCACGCACTCCTCTGGGGCGTGTAGGCAAACCGCACGAAGTCGCCAGTTTGGCTTGTTACCTTGCCATGGACAAAAGCAGCTACATTACAGGACAGAATATTTCGGTTGACGGGGGCCTAAGCGTAAAAGGACTTTAGTCGATTCTCGGTTTTTTCCTTGCACCTAAGTTGCTTTCACGGCTTTTTAAGTGACCATGTTGCGACAATGTCACATTTCGCAAGATTCTGTTTGAATGATTGCCGGGCCGCTTTACATTTCGGTCATGGAAACGCCACACTTATCCGCTCACGAAAAGAAATGGTACGATCTTGCTTTTGCACTTGGCGTTTTTACCATTGTTTATAATCTCATCGAAGGCGTAATTGCTACGTGGTTTGGGTTCGAAGATGAGACCCTTGCGCTCTTTGGCTTTGGCGTTGATAGTTTTATTGAGATGATTTCAGGAATTGGAATCATCTACATGATCATTCGCATTAGAAAGTCACCGGGCAGTCACCGAAGCGATTTTGAAAAGACCGCCTTAAAAATTACCGGGTATTCCTTTTACATATTAGTGGCCGGCCTTACCCTTTCGTCCCTGCTTACCATCTATTTAGCCAGAAAACCGGTTACTACCTTTTGGGGAGTTGTTGTTTCATTAATCTCCATCGTTGTTATGCTCGTTTTGATTTATGGAAAAATCAGAAGTGGAAAAGAACTTAATTCCGATGCGATTTTGGCGGATGCCAATTGTACGAAAGTCTGTATTTATATGTCGTGTGTACTGCTGGCATCAAGTGCCATTTATGAGTATACGGGTTTTGCCTACGCGGATGCTTTGGGTACCTTAGGTCTTGCCTGGTTTTCCTATCAGGAAGGAAAAGAGTGTTTTGAAAAAGCAGCCAGTGACAAACACTGCTGCGATCATTGATTCTTAAAAATGACAACGGAAATAAAAATTGAAAATGCTCTTCCTGGCGATGTCGTTCCTCTCGCCAACTTACTCTCTCAATTAGGGTATCCCACAAAAGAATCAGATGTGCTTTTTAAACTCGCTGCCCATCAGGCACCGGGGTATCAAATTTTAGTGGCCAAAAAAGCGAATCAGGCAATCGGGTTTATATGCCTTCATTTTTATCAAACTTTTCACCTTCCGGGATGTGTGGGTCGTATTACCTCATTTTGTGTTGATAGCCAGGTTCGAAAGCTAGGAGTAGGACAGATGCTCTTGCACGCTGCCGAGGAATATTTTAAACAACAGCGATGTTATAAAATTGAAGTTACCAGCAATTTGCGCAGAACCGAAACCCACGAGTATTATCTACGACAGGGATACACCGAAACCAGCAGGCACTTTATTAAGTTACTTTGATTTGAAATTCTGGGCTCAGATATCCGATCGCTTTAATTTCAGGTAGGCAAAATAATTGAACAACACCGTCCAGGCTCCGGCAATCAGCACTGCTCCCCAGTTTACCTTATCTTGTATCTCCATAAATACGTAGCGAGCGAAGGGCATCGGTACCAAATTCATAATGGATTCCAATGGAAAAAAGGGAATTAAGGCCGGAACGTAGTCATCAATATTCTCTTTTATAATCAATTCAATCAGGTAAGAGAATAATAAGAGTATAATAGTTAACCCCGAACGCTGAACAAAAAAACCCAGCATTAAGGCAAATGAAAGAAAAGCGAAGATTTCTAAAAAATAAGCCGGGTAAAAATCGATTCCGGTAAGTCCAAAAGGAAAATCAAGTTCGGGAGAATAGATCAGCCCAGTAACCACGGCAATCAGAAAAACGGAAACCATGCTGAAAAGACTCAGCAACAGGTTGGTATAAATTTTTGAAAATAGAAACTCCTTCCGGCTTAAGCCATCAATTATATTCTGCCTCAAGGTGCGATAGGTATATTCATTAGTGATGGAAACCACTACCATAATCGCAAGCCCCATCTTTAACAACCCACCACTCCATGCCAGGTTTTGCCAGATGTCAGGAAAATGATATAAGGGGATGCGGGTGATGTTTATTTGCTGACCAAACCCCTCAATCAATCGCGAAAGCGCTTTGAGAAATTCCATTCCACTGGCCGCGCCTACAATCAATGTAAAAAAGTAAATACCGCATATCACCCAAAAGGTCCGATAGCTGGTCAATTTCTTGAGATCGATTTTGAGCAAATGCATCATGAACAAAAATAATAGCGATTAATGCGGATGACCTGCATCGGCAAGGATTTCCAAAAATTGTTTTTCGAGGCTCTTTTTACGAGTAGCGAGATAAGAAGCTACAATGCCTTTATCAAATAAAAAGCGATTGAGATCCGTACTGTGGTAACCATCTTTCATCATTACCTGAAACAGGCCATTCTCCTTCTTAATCTGACCACTACCGGCAAATTCCTGAAGGAGCACTCCCAGGTCATCGTGATAGGCTTGCACTTCCACCAACTCTTCGCCTTTACCCACATCATCGACAGGGCCCACGTGCATAAGGTTGCCTCTCCTTAACACAGCGAAATGCGTGCACACCTTTTGCACTTCATCTAATAAATGACTGGCGAGAATAATTGTCTTGCCATCATCAGCGATCCTTTTTATTATCTCCCGAATTTCTGCGATGCCCATCGGGTCTAGTCCATTCGTGGGTTCATCGAGAATTAAAATTATTGGATTGCTCACCAGAGCCGAAGCTATGGCCAGGCGCTGCTTCATACCCAACGAATATGTTTTGTACTTATCGTCTTTCCGATCGGTAAGTTCTACGGTTTCCAACACCTTAGGGATATTGCCCGGATCCGCGCCTTTAATCATCGCATTCAGTTCCAGGTTTTTTTGTCCGCTGAGGTAAGGATAAAATATGGGATGTTCCAACACGGCACCGATTTTCTTGCGCGTATGGTGTGTAGCAGGTTCACCGAACCAGGAAAAACTTCCTCCGGTGGGATTAACCACGCCCATTAACATGCCCAGCGTAGTTGTTTTACCACTGCCATTTGGACCCAACATGCCAAATACCTGGCCGCGTTTTACTTCCAGATCCAATTGATTAACCGCGCAAAGCCTGCCAAATTTTTTTGTGAGTTTCCGGGTGGCGAGTACTGTTTCCAAAATTTAACTATTCAATTAAAGTTATTCGAATGATCATTTTTTTTCGTCTCTGATTTTTTATCCTTCTCCTTTTCATCCTTCTCCTCTATCCCAGCAAAGGCTTTTATCTTTTTTCCAATATCCGTGCTGTTGTCTATGGATTTAAAAAGAGCGGGCGCTTTATCGAGGGCAATCTTTCCCAGGATGTCGAGGACAAATAAACTGGACGAATCGCTGGCGAGAATCACCGTTCCTTTTACTTCGCCATCTTTCTCGCGCAGATACACATCAAAATTTTTCCCTTCAAACCTTCCCGACATCATTTCTTCATACTGCTCCTTGCCGTACGATGTTTTCAGGTTTTTATAATCCGCAGCACTGAACGTGGACTTATTCTTATCAATCATCAAAAATTTCATTTTATCAATATCCTTGATGAGTTCATCAAACTCTTTATCATCGGTTTGATTAAGCATGCGCAGGGTATTTTTATAAAAAAATAAGGATAATCCTTCGTATTTATCATCTAAAGCCTGCGTAGTTTTTGTTTGCGCAAAGGCAAATGAACTGCTTATAAGAACTAATACAATGAACCGCATTTATTTGTTGATTACCAAAGTGGTGTTGCCTGGGTTGAGTAGCTGAGTATCCAATAGTCCTCGTAATTCAATGGCGACCACCTCACGCTCTTCCTCTACTAATACGAAGTATACGTTCTTTCGGTTTTGAGGATTGCCTGTTTCACGCAAATAAATTGTAACTTCTTCCCCTCTATCCCGCACATAGGCTATCTCTTGAAAAGAATCCTGCTTTAATACTTTCTTGAAGCCGTTTATGGATAAGTTAAGTTTCTTGAATTGGGAATGAGGAATTGTTATAAATCTAACATGGTGAAGGTCTTTAATTGCATTTTTAAACTCATGCTCGCCCGCCATGCTTAAAACGGCCCGCCCCATCCATCCACTAAACGAAAAACTATGAACATCTTCCTCACCCGAAAAAGTACTTTTAAGGGTTTGATAGCTTTTGCTTTGCGCACTTGCCATTGTACTACCCGCGAGTACAAATAATATAACCTTGAGGATTTTCATTTTAAAGTATTTTTAGTTCAACAAAAATGAGGACGCAACGTCCTCATCCTTTGTTTAATGTTTGTCTTTGATTTTTTCCAGATTCTCCAACCCATCAATATTAACGGACTTGCCAATTTTAGAAATCTCCTTCAAATCTATTTCTCCAAAGATGGTCATTACCATAAACTCTTCATTGCCCCCCATAACCATTACTAATTCACTGATTTTTCCACCCGACTCTTTTGTATAAAACTTCATGTCCTTATCCTTGTCACGAATCGACATCAGTTCTTCAAACTCTTTAGAGGGAATCATGGAAATCGCTTCTTTATACAACTCGCGTGAATTTCGGGTTTCGCTTTTCGAAAGAATTCTCAATCCTCTGATTTTGCTGATGGCTTGAATCATATCTTTCTCTTCCTGCGTATCCCCCGAAAGATTAGCCATCATATTAAACATCTTACCACTTACGGTCACCTGGCTAAAGGAGGTGTCGTCCTGATATTTGGTGAAGAATTTTGCAATCGCATCGTTTTGCGCCTGGGCAGCAACGGCCACCATTACCAAAGCCACTATCATTAACTTTTTCATACTTGTACTATTTTAAATGTTTTTAAATTTTCGTTTCAATTTCTTTTGTTTCCTCCAGGGATTTTCCCTGAATCTTTTCTTCCGCTTCGTGGAAGACCTTTATTTTACCCGCTTCCTTCTGAGCCCGGTTAAATCCATTCGATATCATCATCAAAGCTTTTTTGGTTTCCTCCAGCGCCAACTTAGGGTCGCTATACGTATCGGCTATTTCAGGTGGATATGCTTTGCGAACCTCCTGACGTACAAAATAGGTAGCAGCCACTACAACCAAAAGACCTGCCGCAATCCGACCGTAGTTGGTAAAAAGCTGAACTACTTTACCTTTTGGATTTCCTGCTTTGATTTTACTGGTGATAACCGAATCGAAATTATGAATGCTCAACTGCTGTTGCTGCTGGGCATGAAAGTACCGAAAGATCTCCGCAACATCCTTCATCGACTCAGGAACATTGTTCCTGAAGAATTCACGAAGTTGCTTTTCTTCCTCCAGCGTGGTTTCACAGTTCCAATACTTCTCCAGCAACGATTCAATGTGCTTAGAGTCCATACGCGTTAATTTTTATAAATTTTTCTTTTACCGCATTGCGTGCCCTGAATAAGTTAACCTTCACCTGGTTCATATCCAGTTCCAGAATATCACAAATTTCATTGTAGCTATACCCTTCAATATCACGAAGGTGTATCACCTGGCGTTGCTTCTCTGGCAACGCGGCTATCATTTCATTTAGTTGTTGCATATTCTCATGAATTTCTGTCCTCTCATGAGGCGTTAGCGTTTCGTTCTTAATCTCCATCCCTTGTTCAATCGGATCCGTAACTCTGCGTTGCTTTGAGCGAAGGCGGTCGAGTGCAAGATTTTTGGTGATGCGCATACACCAGGCTTCCATATTTTGTACTTCCGCCATCTGTTCCCGTCCGTTCCACACTTTGATCATTACTTCCTGCACGATGTCTTTGGCCTCTTCGGTACTCCCCACTAAGCGGAAAGCAAATCGAAAAAGCTTATTTTTAGTAGGTAGAACCCTATTTTCAAAGGTTTCGAGATTCATTGTTTCAAAAGCAAGACGAGGCTGATGGTAAGTTGTTACAAGATAGTTTAAAAAAATATTCCTTCAGAAGTGTGTTAAACCTTACTTCTTTGTTATTTAAGTATGATTCCCGGCATTATGAGTGACTTAGCTGATCAAATTATTGTGTTCGATTCGTATGACACCGCCATGGCAGCTAACCTGGTAAAAACAAAGTTGGATGCTTATGGGATTCCGTGCTTTCTCTCGGGCGAGCACTTTGTAGGATTGTATCCTTTTCGCAATGAATTATTCTCTGGCGTACGGCTGCACATTTTTGCCAACGACCTGGAGCGAGTGAAGGACATTCTGATTGAAGAGGAAGTCGACACAAGCCAGGAAAAATTGCATTGTCCGTTTTGCGATTCCCATCATGTGGCTCTAAAGAAAAATCAACCCGGAGCTATTGAAAACATGCTCACCACATTATTTGTAAGTCCTTTTATGGAAGAAAAAAAGATTTACCTATGTGAAAATTGTGAGAAGGAATTCGAATCCATAGAGTGATCAGACCTTTAGAACTGTAAACTCAACCCTTCGGTTGTTGGCGCGACCAGCCTCCGTATCATTCGTATCAATTGGTTTTGATTCTCCATACCCATGCGCTTCCAAACGCGATGAATCAATTCCCTGGCTGATCAGGTAATCCACTACGGCTTGCGATCGCCCCTGCGAAAGATTTTCGTTATAACTATCACTCCCCTTGCTATCGGTGTGTCCGGAAATTTCTATCGACACCGATGAATTGCGCTTCAAAAAATCAACTACCTTATCCAACTCGATAAAAGATTCGTTCTTTAACGTTGTTTTATCAAAATCAAAATAGATATTCTTTAATCGTACCGTAAGGCCTACTTCAATGGGCGTGAGGTATACATTTTTTACGACCGGGGTCACTTCTTCACTCACCACCTCCACACTATCGCTCGCATTCAAATACCCATCCGCGGAAGCGGAAAAGAGATACCAACCCACCCCAGAAATAGTTTGTTCGTACGAACCTTGCGGGGCCGACAAAGAATATTGGGTGGCCCGATCTTTCTTACTCTCAACATTAACTTTTGAACCTGCTATCTTTTGATTGGTTTTCTTATCTATTAAATCACCTTTTAAAACCAGAGGCTTAACAATCGAATTTAAATAGATATCCACATGCAAAGTAGTGTCATGACTTATTTGCGGAATCTTATAAGTCTGATTAAAAGGAAGAAATCCTGCTGCGGTTGCTGCTACAGAATAGGATTCAATCTCCGGAATAAATGTTTCAAAATTGCCGGCAGGGGTGGTTCTCAAATGAATTGGATCATGCTCTTTCATTTTTAACTCGACCGTGGATTGCACCGGCAATTTGCTTTTCTGATCGTAGGTGGTGCCGGTAAGAATAATTTTAAAATTGCGCGGCTTTAAAATAAATAAATCGAAGTTGCCACCGTCTACCCGGGCACCCGTACGCGCGGTGAAAATATTTCCGTGCGTATCCATAGAAAAGTATGCATCACTAACGGGTGTATTAATTAAACGGCCCAGATTTACTGGTTCAGACCAATTCAACCATGTATCATCCAGCCGGGTAGCTTTGTAAATGTCGGTACCACCCACTTTTTCCTTCGAGTACCGATCGCTTGAAAAATATAAGGTCTTCTGATCGGGCGATATAAAAGGACTATAATCATCAGCGGCAGAACTGATTTTTAATTTCACCGGAGTAGTCCATTGCCCGTTTTGCTGTTTTGAAAGATAAAGGTCACTGAATTTATCGCCTTGTTTTTCTGAAAAGTAAAGGATCAGGTGTTGGCCATCCGATGAAATACTGGCTCCATTGAAAATACCCTTGTCCATGTCTGCAAAACCGGGGATACCCAATTGCGTTACCCGGCCATCCGGACTCACTAAACAAAAACCTTTTGAGTTTTTTGCACGGCCCCCACGAATTAAAAGTGAACCATCCGGCAAAACGTTAAACACCTGATTGTATCGGTTATCGTTTAATGGGGGTCCCATTCGTTTTCCTTCCGACCATACCCCTTTGTCATCCAGCGTTGAAACCCAAATATCCTGACTGTTTTCCTTCCCGTAGGTATTTTGTGGGTGGTTGCTAACAAAGTAATAAAGCTTGGTGCCATCCATTGAAATAACAGGCGATACCTGATGGTAGAGCGTGTTAATGTTATCATTCATCTTTACCAGCTCATATCGCGGACTTATTTCCTGAGAATAAATAACCGAACCAACCAAACAACCTACCAGGGTTAAGATATATTTCATTCAATAAAAATTTATTGATAAAGTTAGCACTTTCAAGCGACAGTTAAAACGCCAAAACATGCCAGAACGACATGCCGCTTAGTGGTTGCTCAACTCTACTCAGGCAAACTGAAAAAACCCCGGCCACTTTGAGCGATGGCTGCAACGATAATAATAAGGGCAATTGAATTAAAGATAAATAATCGCTTGTGTTTAGCACCCGTGTCGGTCAGCTTTTTAGCGGTGATGCGCGCCATGGTAATTAATACGATCGCGATCAACATCATGGTGTTATGCTCAACTAACCAATACCGCGCAACTGCGTCTTTCATGGAGGCACCACTGAAAATCACAAGGGGGCTTACAAAATATAAGATCAAACCAACCAGCAACTGGGTATGCGTAAGAATAAAAAGCCAAAGACTCATCCTGTCGTCTAACCCTGTATAACCGGCATTCTTTTGCCATCCCGAAAAGGACCGAACGATTACAACCAACAAGAATATTAAAAT
>JAEUUB010000184.1 GCA_016787745.1 Cyclobacteriaceae bacterium | reverse complement strand
CCTTTCGTACAGTTTTACTTAAAAATATTAAAACGTTATGGCAAAAAAACCCGCTAAGAAAGCAGCCAAGAAAGCAAAGAAGGCTGCTAAGAAGAAGAAGTAATCAAGCTTGGCTTGATGCTTTAGCAAAGAGAAGTGATCTAGGATCACTTCTCTTTTTTTTTATAGATACTTCATCCAATAAGTCAGGAAATCATCATCAATAATCCTAGATAGCTTCTCATTTTTGATTCAATCGTAGTTGATCAAAGTTCCTTTTAAAAGGAGTAAAAAGCTTTCTGTATAGGCTTGTTTCAGTACTGCAACGCATTGAAATTCATAATCTTAATCACTCGATTGCATAAATTAAATTGATTTAATACTTGGTTACCGCCAACAAAGGGGCTTAACTTTGCAGCATATCAAAACAAATTAGAACACATGGCTAAATCAAGCTCAAAAACCGTTGCAGACAAAAAACCAACAACAAAAAAGACTGCTGCAAAACCAAAAGCTGCATCAACTGTAAATATTGAAAAGGTGTCTGAGGATATACTCTCGAAATTGAAAGCACTTAACATCGAACATCAATTGCAGGCTGATATTGAATGGTGTCTGGGAAGTTATCGGTATGATCAGAATCCAACAGGGCTTATCGAAGCGGCTTCCAAATCATTGGTGGTTTTCAAACAAGAGTTAGCAAAGAAAACCAAAGGGGTTACTGCCTCCCTGGTGAAAAATATAGAAAAGGTATTGGGCTAACAAAAGTTCGCTTAGTAATCAAAGCCGGGTAACCGGCTTTTTTTATGTCATATGGGTAACGTTCGTTAATGTTCCCATATACCGAAAACAATCAACGCCAAACTTATTAAGGAAATCCACACCTTCATCCGAGGGTAATCCTTTATATTCAGCATACGAACTCAGGTAGATAACCCTTCGAATGCCCATACTAAAAATAATCCGGGAACAAGCCAAACATGGCGATAAGGTTACGTAGAGTGTGGCACCATCCACTGAGGTCTTGTTTTTAACTGCATAGAGAATGGCATTTTGCTCGGCATGAATAGCCAACGAGCAGCCACCTTTGGAATCTTGCGGGCAGCCCTGCTCAGGCCACTCTTCATCACAATTATGGGTACCTGAAGGCGGACCATTATAGCCAATCGAAATGATTCGGGTATCCTTTGTAAGAACAGCACCCACATGTCGTTTAATACAATGTGACCGCTTGGCCAGGTTAACGGCAAGCTCCATGTAAATGTCATCAAAGGCAGGTCGGCTCATGACGGTAAAAATAAGAATTCAAAATAGTATATTCGCGAAGTAAAATGGATTCATGCAGGGTACTCGAAAATTTCTTTTCATAGCAGTAGTTACATTATCATTTCAGGCCACCGCACAGGAGGCCATAAAAAACAGACCGAGCCCTACCAGCATTGTATCTGCCCGCTATAAGGATACGTATCTTAAGATAACCTATAGCCAACCACACAAACGTGGCCGTTTGATTTTTGGTAGCCTTGTGCCGTTTGGGGAGGTTTGGCGTACCGGTGCAAATGAAGCTACCGAAATGACTCTTACCCGGGACATACTGATTAATAATTCTACACTTAAGGCTGGCACCTATTCACTATTCACTATTCCGGATAAAGAAAGCTGGACCATTATTATTAACAGTGAGTTGGGACTCTGGGGCTCGTATAATTATAACGCCAAACTTGACGTAATGCGGTTTACCATTCCAACTAAAACACTTCAAGGGGCTGTCTATGAGCCCTTCACGATAGTGATTGAACAGAAAAACAATGTAGCTGATATTGTACTTCTATGGGATTCCATCCGGATTCAAATACCCATTCAATTTCAAGAACCTAAATTACCATGAAGGCATTCTATACCCTCTTGTTTCTTTTCCTTTGCTTAAACCTCTTGTCTCAGGATCTTGCAGAACTTGACAAAAGAAATGGATTCAAAGAAATTAAACTAGGTTTTCCCATTGACAGCGTAAAAAATGCTGTCTTTAAAAAAGATATTATTGAAAGAAAAGAGTTCCAGGCGAAAGTATATGAGACCGAATATCCCGATTACATGACGATTGGCGATGTCCCTGTAAAAAAAATTTCGCTCAAGACGTACAAAGACCTTATCTATGAAATTGATGTAACCACCGCCAAAGACCCCAAGGTCATGCGGGGACTTGAAAAGTCGTACGGCAAAGCGACCTATAGCATTCGTATTGAAAGTTACTATTGGAAGGCCGAGACCTTAAGCTTAGTATACAAAGGCCATCGTAAAGATGTAAAACTCACCTACCGATCTGGGCCGGTTATTCGTATGATGTATGAAGATAAGGGCAAGCAGGTAGATGCGGTGGCCGATGACTTCTAGTTTTCTAAAAACCAAAAATCATAGGATACTCTAATCAAATATTAGCCTTTATAAGTAATCCTATAAATCTTTCCGGCCTGATCATCGGATACAAGTAATGAACCATCGGGCATTTGCAACACATCTACGGGTCTTCCTGATACAGTTTGTGCGGCTTCATCCAGCCAACCTGTAACAAAAGGCTCATAACTTGTTACTTTACCGTCCTGCAATTTTACCAGACTCAACTTGTAACCACTTTTCTTTGATCGATCCCACGAGCCATGTTCTGCCAATATAACTTGATTTTTATACTCTGCCGGAAACATGTTACCCGTGTAGAATTTAACTCCTAACGGGGCTACGTGCGCACCCAGGTTTTGCATAGGCTTCACAAACTCATCGCATGCCCGCTTATCTCCAAACTCGGGATCTTTAATAGTGCCTCCATGGCAATAAGGATATCCAAAATGCATGCCTGGTCCGGAAGCTGAATTCAATTCGCAAGGGGGAACATCATCCCCTAGCCTGTCGCGGCCATTGTCGGTAAACCAAAGGTCGTTGGTTTCCGGGTGCCAGGTAAACCCTACCGTATTACGTACACCACTGGCAAACAATTCCAGCTCGGTACCGTCCGCATTCATGCGATGAATAGCGGCAAAAATGGGGTCATCCGATTCGCAAATATTACAAGGTGCACCTACCGGTACATAAAGTTTCCCATCCGGGCCGAAGGCAATATACTTCCATCCATGATGCGATTCAGTGGGAAATTTATCGTAGACAATTGTTGGTTCTCCCGGATTATCCAGCTTGTTTTCAATATCGCTAAACTTCAGTATGCGGCTCACTTCCGCCACATACAGATCCCCATCCTTCAGAGCAACTCCATTCGGCATGTTCAGGCCCGAATTAATCACCCATTTTTTATCCGCTACAAAATCACCATCGGTATCCTTTACTGCATACACTTTGTCTCCATTCCGATTGCCTACAAAGAGGGTACCCGAAGGTGATAACACCATGGAACGGGCATTATCAACATCCGCAAAAATACTTATCGAAAACCCGGGTGGCAGTTTTATTGTGCTCAAAGAAGGGTCCAGCGCTACTTCATCTTTTGATGAAGTGCAGGCTGTAAGAAAAAGCAACACAACGATTACTGCAGTAAGTCGGCTCATATTGTATCATTATTATTAGTGACAAATATCGAGGTGTAAACTGAAATTGTCACTCGATTTTACACCGGATATTTCTCCATACTCTAAAAACATTGCCCAAAGCTATTTTAAGGCTACCTTTGCGATAATTTTTAGGCTAAATGATCTCCATTTCAAACATTTCTTATTACATCGGTGGTCGCGCGCTTTACGAGGACGCCTCTATGTTTATCAAACCAGATGATAAAATCGGGTTAATTGGGCTTAATGGTCGTGGAAAATCAACCTTGTTAAAAATCATTGATGGTGAACTTAGCATCAACAGCGGCTCCATCAGCAAAGCGAAAGATTGTACGATTGGATTTCTAAATCAGGATCTCCTCTCCTACCAAACGGATGACGCCATTCTAACCGTGGCTATGGGTGCCTTTAAAGAAGCTGTGGACACCCAGCGCCAGATCGAAAAAATTCTACACAAACTGGAACATGATTATTCTGACGACCTGGTAGAAAAACTGACTACCCTGCAAGAGAAGTTCGAACAATTAGACGGGTATACCATGCAGTCGAAAGCGGAAGAAGTTCTGGAAGGAATTGGGTTTACTACGAAAGATCTTCATCGCCCGTTAAAGGAATTTTCGGGTGGCTGGCGCATGCGCGTAATGCTTGCGAAACTCCTGTTGGAGAAACCTTCATGCCTCATGCTGGATGAACCCACCAACCATTTGGATCTTCCCTCCATTGAATGGGTGGAAAATTATTTGCGTAACTATGACGGTGCGGTTATCATCGTTTCGCACGATCGTACTTTTCTTAATAATGTAATTTCTAAAACCGTTGAAGT
>JAEUUB010000937.1 GCA_016787745.1 Cyclobacteriaceae bacterium | reverse complement strand
TGTGGGAAGAATTCAATCCGGAATTCGTGAAAACATTATTCCCGAAGAAGCCGTGATGGCGGGCACCATTCGAACACTGGATGTTGATATGCAGGATAAAATTCATGAGAAGATAAAACTTACGGCTACGAAAATTGCCGAAAGTGCCGGAGCCACAGCCGAAGTAATGATTGATAAAAAGTTTCCACTCACCTATAATGATCCGGCCCTAACAGAAAAAATGATACCTAGTTTAGTGAAGGCGGCTGGCAAAGAAAAAGTAATGCAAATTCCGGCTGTAACCGGGTCTGAGGATTTTTCGGAATATCAAAAGAAAGTACCCGGTTTGTTCTTCTTTGTTGGCGCTATGCCTCCCAATCAAGATCCGAACACCGTGCCTTCGCATCACACGCCTGATTTTATGATCGATGAAAGCGCCATGCTTACGGGGTTAAAAGCCATGCTGAATGTAACACTGGACTATATGTATCTTCCTAAGAAATGATCCACCAAACTCCCCATGAGTTATTGCAGAAAGGGTTGATCACTCAGGATCAATTCGAAAAGCTTGAAAGTATAACTTCAGGTAAAGTGCTTTCTGTTTTTTACGAATTGCGCACGCTGCTCTATCTCGGGGTGATGTTGTTTACAACCGGTGCCGGTCTGCTCATCTATCAAAACATTGGCGAGCTGGGTCATTTAATCAGTATTATTTTGCTAACGGCCATTATGCTGGTAGGTTTTTGGTATGTTCATAAGCAAGGCGCGTGGTATTCAAACGACCGTGTTGCGCCACCAACACCCTACTTTGATTATCTTCTTTTGGCAAGTGCACTGCTCTTTGTTTCTATACAGGGCTATGCACAAATTCAATATGGAGTGTTTGACGAGCATCTGGATTGGAGCACGTTGGTTACGGCCGCCTTCTTTTTTTACCTGGCTTACCGGTACGATCATTTGGGAATTCTTTCCTTGGCAATTACAGCGCTCGCGTCTTTTTGGAGCATCCGTGTTTCGCCACAAAAATGGTATAGCACCGATTTTTTTTCAGATTCAAATCTTCATGTAACAGCCATTATTTTTTCAATCCTGGTGGGGGGAGTTGCTTTCTTTCTGGAAAAGAAAAAAATCAAAACACATTTTGCCTTTACCTATTATAATTTTTGCCTGCTCATTTTTTTTACGGGTTCGGTAGCGGGCCTGTTTATCGATGAACAACTGTATCTGTTATATGCAGCGCTCATTTTTGGAGGCTGTTATTTTGCCTGGCACCAGGCCAGTTTAAGAAAATCATTTTTGTTTTTGCTATATGCATTTGTTGCCGGGTACATTGCCACCACCTATCTGCTGGCCGAAACAATCTTTGACCTGGAACCCAGTCTTTGGTTTTTATATACCTTAGCCTCGTGTGGGGGGTTTATCTATTTTATTATCAAGTCTAAACATTTGCTTAAGAAAAAATGAGCAAAAAAAATAACGCATGAAGAGCGCCTATAACCAGGAGTGGATTTATAATCTGGAAGTGATAAAAAGCGCAAAGCAATGGGC
>JAEUUB010000930.1 GCA_016787745.1 Cyclobacteriaceae bacterium | reverse complement strand
ATTCCTAAAGTTATCAGGTTAAATTTTCCAAGGGTACGCTTAAGACCATGGCCACTACCGTCTGACTCCTGCATCAGAACACTCATGGGTTTTTTGGTAAATAGGGGATTAGCCATTTTATGGTTTAGGGTTAAGTGAATTGGCCTTAAAAATATAAAGAATAATGGATTAGCGAAGAGAATGACCTTGCCGCTTGCATAATTTTGGAAGAATCGCCTATTGTGGCAAAGCAAATTTTACACGCACTTTTACTTCGCTTGCAACAGCCACGTTATTTTCGGTAGTGGGTTGCCATTTTGGGCCTTCCTGAACAAGCCGAAGCACTTCCTCATCACATCCATAGCCCAATCCCTTTAGCACGTTGAAATCACTCAGTGTACCATCCGTTTTTACGGTAAATTCAATTGTAACTTTGCCTTTAATTTTATTTTCTAACGCTTGTTGCGGATAACGCAAATTATTTTTAAGATACTGGTCATACGCCTTGTGGCCCCCCATCGGCTCTGCCAGTTTAATAATTGGATTCTGATTCGAATCGGCTCCGGAAGCGGAATAGCCCGTTACGACCACCTCGCTTAACTGTGCTGCATCCGATTCAAGGGTAACATTCAACTCACTTTGATTACCGGCCTTCACTTCTTCTGTCTTTAGGCCAATAAATGTGTATACCAAAGTTGGCGTATCGGACTGGCTTGTGAGTTGATAGTTACCTTGTATATCTGTTACAGTTTCCGTTGTAGTTCCCTTTACAGTTACGTTCACACCAGGCAGCGGCATATTATCTTCAGCAGAGAGTACTTTACCATGAATTTTTTTCTGCCCTATCGACAAGCGTTTACTGCGCACATCCTCAGTTCGGGCGGCTTGTGCCGATTCTAGCTTTACTACGTCTTGTTTCTCTAATGAAAGTGGCGTTTGTTCTTCAACTAATTCAGCAACTTTACTTTCCATGATTTCCTCTTCAGGGGTCTCAACAATGGCGGGCCGGGCCGCGCCTAAGGTTGGAGATTGAGTTTCTTCCGGCTCAGGCTTGAAAGTTTTTTTTGACTTGCTCTCATCCAAAGGTTTGCTTTCCTTTTTTGTTTCGCTTAAGGCCAGATTTTTATTTTCACCGATTGAATCTGAAATGCTCTTTTGCTCAGAAGGTTCATCACGCTTAACCGGTTCACTTTGAACAATTTTTTTATCTTCAGTTTTGAGAAGCGGTGTAATAGTATAGTACACAATTACTAGTAATACCATTGAAGCCGCAATACGAAGCGGCCAAAGCCAGCGCGTTTTACCTTTATTTGGTTGGAGTGTTTCACTTTCTGCAGCAACTTCTGCAACAGACCGGGCCATGGAGGCTGCAGCCTGCCAATCAGCATTCTGCTTTTTTGTTTTCCGGGTAAGTTCTGCATTAATATGCTTAAGATCATTGCTAAATTCTTCGGAGGTAATTAAACCAGCACCGTCAAGTGCATCAGCCAGAAAAGGATCCTGCAAGGCCCTTTTCTCCAAAGCATGCTGTTCTTCGGGTGACATTTCACCTTTCAGGTATCTTTTAATATCGTCTTCCCACTTATCCATTTCGCTCCATGCAGATTTTCAAATTTCGTTTTCCATTTTGAATGAAACTTTTCACCTGATTCAATTCGAACCC
>JAEUUB010000172.1 GCA_016787745.1 Cyclobacteriaceae bacterium | reverse complement strand
AATTCACTTAACCCTAAACCATAAAATGGCTAATCCCCTATTTACCAAAAAACCCATGAGTGTTCTGATGCAGGAGTCAGACGGTAGTGGCCATGGTCTTAAGCGTACCCTTGGAAAATTTAACCTGATAACTTTAGGAATTGGCGCCATTATCGGGGCAGGTATATTTGTGTTAACAGGGCAGGCAGCCGCTATTTATGCGGGACCCGCTGTTTCTATTTCGTTTGTTGTAGCTGGATTCGCGTGTGCATTTGCGGGCCTCTGTTATGCCGAATTTGCTTCCATGATACCCATAGCCGGTAGCGCTTACACCTACGCGTATGCTACCATGGGTCGGCTGGTTGCCTGGATTATTGGCTGGGCCCTGATTCTTGAATATTTGTTTTCGGGTTCCACCGTTGCTGTAGGGTGGTCGGGGTATGTTGTGAATTTCTTAGATTCAATTAACCTGCATATTCCAGAGACCCTCTCGTCAGCACCTTTAGGGCTTGATGAAAGTAATAATCTGGTTTTTACAGGATCTATCATAAATCTGCCCGCAGTTCTCATTATCTTTTTAGTGACCATTTTACTTTACAGAGGAATTAAAGAATCGGCATCTTTCAACAACGTTGTTGTTATTGTTAAGCTTACCGTTATTATTCTGTTTATCCTGTTGGGATGGCAGTATATCAATCAGGATAACTGGCATCCATTCATACCTGAAAATACAGGTAACTTCGGACAGTTTGGCTGGTCGGGAGTTATGCGGGCAGCCTCGGTGATTTTCTTTGCCTACGTAGGCTTCGATGCAGTTTCTACGGCCGCTCAGGAAGCAAAAAATCCGCAGCGAGATATGCCCTGGGGTATTTTAGGATCACTCGTCATCTGCACGATTATTTACATCATCGTATCGCTTGTGATGACCGGAATCGCCAACTATACCGAATTGAACACTTCCGCGCCTATCGCTGTGGCCATTGACAAAACAGACCTGAAGTGGTTTAGCCCGCTTATTAAAATCGGTGCAATTGCCGGATTGAGTTCAGTAATCCTTGTAATGCTAATGGGGCAAACCCGAATTTTCTATTCCATGTCAAATGATGGCCTGTTCTTCAAGCGCTTTGGTGAAATCCATCCAAAGTATCAAACTCCTTATTTCGCTACATTGGTAACTGGCGGAATTGCTTTGGTTACCTCTGGATTACTTCCCATTGGGATTTTAGGTGAATTGGTTTCGTTCGGCACCCTGCTGGCATTTATAATTGTATGTCTGGGCATATTGATTTTGCGCTACAAGCAACCTGAATTGAAACGTCCGTTTAAAACTCCGCTCTTTCCGGCAACTCCTATCCTGGGTATAGTAAGCTGCCTCGGAGTAATGTTTTCACTAAATACATTAATCCTTACCATTGCTATGATTTGGATTATTATCGGGTTGGTTGTGTATTACTTCTATGGTCGAATACACGCTAAGTATTAGTGATTAATTTATTACCTCATCCGTTATGGTGAGGGT
>JAEUUB010000922.1 GCA_016787745.1 Cyclobacteriaceae bacterium | reverse complement strand
GATGGTAGTGATGGTTGACACAACCTCTTTTTTGGATGAAACAAACTCCTCAATTTTTCGCGACTGAATATTATTCTGGGCAACAGAAGTTCTCTTTGGATATTCAAGAACCAGGACGAATTCGCCACGATCTCCCTGGGCAATAAATTCTGATCCAATAAAGCCTGCTACAATTAAGCTAACTGATCCAAGAAAGAGCAGTGTAGCAATGGTGAGGGTGATAAATCGGTGTTTCAATGACCATCTCAATACGTTCTGAACCCAATGAATAAATCTGTCTAAAGTCTCCTCAAATCTCAAAACAAATCTTCCAAAGAATGTTTTATCGGTCAAGCGCTCCAATTTTCCAAATCTTGAATATAGAAAAGGAACCATTGTGAATGACACCAGTAATGACAACAAGGTTGCGATCACAATCACGATAGAAAACTGCCTCATAATATTAGAAATAATACCGGTTGTCAGCGCAATGGGCAAGAACACAACAACGATTACCATTGTTATCGAGGTAACAGTGAAGCCGATTTCTTTCACCCCATCATAGGCGGCCTGAATTTTATTTTTACCCATCTCCATGTGGCGATAAATATTTTCGATTACCACAATGGCATCATCTACTAATATGCCAACCACCAACGAAAGACCAAGGAGCGACATCAGGTTCAGTGTAAATCCGAACAACGACATACCGATAAAAGTAGCTATCAGAGAAAGGGGTATCGCTACCATGACAATGATTGAATTCCTTATGGAATGCAGGAATAGTAACATGATAGCTGCCACCAGGATGATGGCGAGAATAAGATCATGTATTACGGCATCGGCTGCGTCCAGGGTGTATTCGGTAGAGTCCCTGGCAATGGTAAACTTTAGATCAATATTGGAATACAAGTGCTCAAGTTTAGCTAACTCCTTGTGCACCAATTCACTCACAGCTACTGCATTGGCGTCAGTTTGCTTTTGAATGCTCAGCCCAATTGAGTTCAATAAATCAATGCGGTTAATGAGTTTGACCTCCTTCTTGGTATCCTGAACTTCTGCAACATCTTTTAAATAAACAGGTCCTCCCTGGGGTGTTGAGGCAACCACCAGATTTTTTATTTCTTCCAACGTTTTGTATTTGCCGGCCAATCTTATCAGGATTTGTTCTTCCTCGGAAATTATTTTCCCCGTAGGAAAATCAATGTTGGAGGTTTTAATCAGTTGAACGAGTTGGGGAAGGGAGAGACTATATGCCTGTAGTTTATTTTTGTTGACGTTAATGCGAATCTCACGTTCTTCGCCACCGATTAGGTTCGTCTGCGCAACACCTGGAATTTTTGCCAGATTTGGCTGAAGACGCTGTGTAACCAAATCATACAAATCAGTCGCGTTCATTTTAGCGGAAATGCCAAGATTAATTATAGGCAGATCATCGAATGAGAACTTACCTAATGAAGGTGTCTTTACATCGTCCGGAAGCTCGGATAAAATAGCGTTCACTTTTCGCTGAGCATCTTGCAACGCCAAATCAACATTTGCCTCCGTGCGGAGTTCGATAACAATAACCGATAGGCCCTCATAAGAACTGGCGGTGATTTTATCCACATTTTCCATGGAGGATATGGCATTTTCAATTTCCTTTGTTACGGAGTTTTCCACTTCATTGGGTGAAGCTCCCGGGTAGATTGCGGAAATTGTTATGATAGGTGCACTGAATTTGGGCATCAATTCATACCCTAGTTTTTGATAGCTGTTAAGGCCAAGAAATGTCAGTGTTATAAAAAGAACCAATATAAGCGATGGCCTTTTTATCGAAACTTCAGTTATTTTCATATCAGTGTTGTGCTAAGGACATCAATTAATTTTCATTCAGGATTGTTACTTTGGCACCATCACTCAGGTTGATTTGACCGCTCGTAACTACCTTCTCACCTTCCTTTATACCATCAAGTACTTCGACATTATTGGAGAAAAGCCTCCCGATGATGATCGGCCTTAACATAACAGAGTCTCCTGAAACGACATACACCTGAGCATTTTCAATGCTCCCCAAGAGTGAAGCCCGGGGAATCACCAGGGAAGTTTCAGCCGCAGGCAACTCAAATGTGGCACGACCAAACATTCCACCCCGAAGGGGTTTGTCTTTTACATTTGTGATTTGAAGTTCCACCGGAAAGTTCAGGTTGACATCGGCAGTCGCGCCCACAAACTTTACACGGGCCTCGTAATTAACATCAGGATAAACATCGGCTGACACCTTAATTTGCCGGGCTTGATTTACTCTCAACACTTGATCCTCTGTTACGTTCACCACCATTTTCATCTTCGTCAGGTCGACAATCTCAAAAGCTTCTTTGGCGGATGCGATGTACTGGCCATTTTCTATGAAGCGCTTATTCACATAACCGGCAAAGGGTGCAGTCAGGTAAGTGTCTTTCAATCGTTCCCTGGCATTTATCAACCTTGCCTCCCCATTAATGTAATTCAGGTTAATCTCATCAAGCTGAGCCTGCGTAACCCCTCCTGTTTTTACCAGGTTCACATAGCGCTCCTTATCAGTTTCCAACTTCTTTAGGTTAGCAGTTGCTGACTTGACATCAGCTTCAAGCGACTCATATTCCATTCTTGCCAGCAACTGTCCCTGCTGAACGAATCGTCCTTCGTCAACGGATATGTTCACAAACTTGCCGGCCGCTTCAGTGGAAACAATGACTTGTCTGAATGGCGAAAAACTTCCAGTAGCTGTAAAACTGCCACCCAACGCTTCCCGCTTTGTTACTGCTATCTGTACTGGAATTGTTGCATTAGCAACCTTTGCAAGCTCAGTTTTTTCCTTCATCCTCTCCTTGTTGTTCTTGAGCACATAAGCACTAATTATTACAAGTGCAATGATGATAATTATTGCGATTATGGTTTTTTTCATATAAAATTCCTGAATTAGATTAATTAGAATTTAGTTTAATAAAGATTTGATGTTACCGTTGGCCCTAAGCAAGTCTATTTCCGATTGCTTTACCTTTAACAACGCCTCGATCAGCTGGCTTTGTGCCTGGATTCTGGCAGTCTCTGCTTGCAATAAGTCAGTTAGAGGACTGATCCCTTCGTTGTAATTTTGCTCGGTTACATCGTAAACACTGTTGGCTAGCAGAACATTTTGCCGTTGAGCCTGAAAATTTTTGTAATTCACTTCAAGTGACCGGACAGCATTTTCACTAACAGTTGACGATTGTTGCTTGACAAATGCCAAATCTTTCTCTGTTTTCATTTGCCGGATACGGGATTGCCGCATTTGTGCATGCTTTCGAAAACCATCAAAGATGGGGACGTTTAAGCGTAAGCCAATTGATGCGACATCAAACCAAAGTGGATTCGCATCACTCGACAGGAAAAACGAATTAGATTGTCCCAGGTAAGTGTAATTCGCAAATGCAGACAAGGTCGGGTAATAACCTGCTGAATAATTTTTTCTCTCCAGTTCATACAGGGAGAGTTGAGTGGTTAATTGCTTATACTCAATCTTGTCTTCCCATACGAATTCTGTTACTAATGGGGTCGGTGTATAATTTAAGAATGCAGAGTCTAAATCAGTAGGCAATTGGAAATCAATGTCGAAAGCAGAATCCTGGTTAAGGCCAATTAGTAATTTTAACTGGCTTATTGACACACTATAACTGTCCCGTATGGTGGCCAATTGAGTTTCGATATTGGTGACGCCTATCCGTAACCTGTCGACATCAAGCTTCCGGGCTAAGCCATTGTTAAAACGATCATTGGTGATGGCAAGGCTCTTTTGCAATTCTTCTTGATTAGTCTCCAAAACAATTTGCTGTGTCTTTAAAGTGGCCACGCGGTAAAACAAGGATGCAACTTGGTAGATTGTCTCTTCTTCAATACGTTCACGATTAAACCTGTAATAATCTTCGCCTACTCTTGCAGCCTTGATACCCGTAAACAGGCTTTGGTTAAATATCTGTTGATTTGCCTGAACATTAATTGATGTTGCATATTTTAGCCCGCCACGTAGCACAATGTAATCATCAGGACCTGCATTCGGATCGCCCAATGCAGCCGGAAAAACGAACGCTTGCCGCAGCACATTATCAATCAGTTCCCCAGTTGCATTAATCTGAGGAAAGGCTGTTGCTTTCACTTCCTTTGTTTTTTGCTTTCCTTCCTCCTCATCCATTTGAGCTTTGAGAATGGAAATATTCTCGGTCATGGCCTGTTGAATACACTGCCTGAGAGAATAGTGTTGAACCTCTTGCGCAAAGAGTATTGCTGGGAAGAGATTAAAAAGGATAAGTACTGACTTTAGATTCTTGATACTCATTAACTGATTATTATTTTTATGGTTTAATGAAGATTTTGAAGATTGTTTAATTTCAGATTCTTGCTAACACGCCTCCCTTTTTCGGTAGCAACCCCACTGACCAAACAATCAATTAAATTGATTGTTAATGCCTGTTCTGAATATTTTTCCCGTGGTAAAAGTTTTTCATTGTTAGACAACCGAACCACTTCAAGAAAAAAAACAACATAGAAATTCACATCGAGTGTTGAGTTGAAGTAGTGTTTCTTGATTCCAGCCATTACAATGTCTTTAATCTTGCTGGTCAAAAAATCGTCTCTGAACTCCTGTAGAATTTGCCATCCATTCTCGTGATACTTTTGTAAATCGTAAATCAATGAAGGGCTG
>JAEUUB010000893.1 GCA_016787745.1 Cyclobacteriaceae bacterium | reverse complement strand
GGCCGGCATGGCAAAACGTTTGGCAAACGACTTGCCGCTCTTGCCATCGCTGTAAATCATGTTATACACCATGCGTTCATCCCCTTTCTTCCACACGCCAATATGCACAATGTCTTTACCCATAAACTTGCGCTCGCCAATACGGCTCACCAAAGCCTTTCCATCTTTGCGGATGGCGATGATGTCATCCAGTTCCGAACATTCGGTGATGTATTCATCCTTGCGCATGCCCCAGCCTGCAAAACCATCGGCCCGGTTTACATACAATTTCTGGTTGTTGGCTATTACTTCGGTTGCTGTTACCGATTGGAAACTCTTGATTTCGGTTCTGCGCTCGCGGCCTTTGCTATACTTATCCAACAGGTTTTGATAATAAGCAATGGCGTAGTCGGTTAAATGTTTTAAATGATGCAGGGTTTCTTTCAACTCTTTCTCAAGGTCTTTCAGCAATTCATCGGCTTTAAACGAATCGTATTTGGAAATGCGCTTTATGCGGATTTCCAGCAAGCGCAAAATATCATCGCGGGTAATCTCGCGGTAGAATTGCTTTTTATAAGGTTTAAGGCCCTTATCCGTAATACTGATTACTTCTTCAAACGTTTCGCAATTTTCAATGTCGCGATAGATTCGTTTTTCAATGAAGATTTTCTCCAACGAAGAGAAAAGGATTTTTTCCATCAACTCCCCTTTGCGAATCAACAACTCCTGCTTCAGCAACTTCACCGTTTGATCGGTGTTGTATTTAAGGATCTCGTTCACTTTCATGAACTGCGGCTTGTCGGCCACAATCACGCAGGCATTGGGTGAAATGGAAACTTCGCAGTCGGTAAAGGCATACAGCGCATCCATTGCCACCTCCGGACTAATACCCGGATACAAGTGAATTTGAATCTCCACATCTTTGGCCGTGTTATCCACTACCTGCTTCACTTTGATCTTGCCCTTCTCACTTGCCTTCACAATCGAATCCATGAGCGAACTGGTGGTAGTTCCAAATGGAATTTCCTTTATCGCCAGTGTTTTCTTATCGAGGATTTCAATCTTGGCGCGCACTTTTATTTTACCACCCCGAAACCCTTGATCGTATTCGGTAAAATCGGCAATACCACCCGTTAAAAAGTCGGGATAGATTTTAGGATTCTTCCCTTTCAGAATATCGATCGAAGCTTTTATCAGTTCACAGAAGTTGTGCGGCAAAATTTTGGTAGAAAGTCCTACGGCAATCCCTTCTACTCCTTGTGTGAGCAGCAATGGAAACTTAACCGGTAAGGTTACG
>JAEUUB010000868.1 GCA_016787745.1 Cyclobacteriaceae bacterium | reverse complement strand
GAACTTACTCTTGGCGCACTTTGGATGGCTGAGAAAAAAGAAATAGATGCGGTGATTTGCCTTGGCTGTGTTATTCAAGGCGATACCCCACACTTCGACTACATCTGCCAGGCGGTGTCGTATGGCATTACGGAAGTGAACCTCAAGAGCAAAAAGCCGGTGATCTTTGGTGTACTTACAACCCTCAATAAAAAACAAGCGCTGGAGCGTGCAGGAGGAAAACTGGGTAACAAAGGCGAAGAAGCTGCAGTTACTGCGGTAAGGATGCTGGAATTTTAGTTGTTGACTTTTTATAGCAAACTCAACATACCACCTAACCGATTAGATATAATACCATTAGGCTTCTCCCATTCTAATTATGATACTTGACAAATCCGGAATATGATTCCGGATTTGTCAAATATGGCATATTACTGAAAAATAGTTGGTGACTTTATCTGTATAAATTATTAGACTTAGCCCATCAGCCAAAAGAGGAAGCAAGCTCTGCTGGAGAGCAACTTGTCAGCAATATGGTTGATGCTTATACGAGAAAAGAGGGCTGATCATTTCGATGGTCGGCCCTACTTTTTTTGGTAAGCCCAATGGCTTCAAAAACTCATTTTTCATTTGACAAGAATACATACCATCTAATGAAATTGACTCTGTGTTCGCTGGTCAATCCACGATGAAGGTCCAAGTGATTTTTAAGATGGAAAGAACCCTTCGATGCCATTCGTTGTATGTGGTATTTTCGGATTGCTCAAATAGTGGAACATATTGGGTAAAGCTCTTTTGATGGTCAGGTAAGAACGTCTCAATAATTTATGTGTGTACCAATACCTTCCTGTTTGCGGGTGATATGTTTTCTCTTGTAGATAATCTTTATGACGTGCATGCCATAGTTTTAATTGCTGTGTCCAGTGAAGACGATCGTTATCACTTTTAATATCCAGCAGTTGAAGTACCAGTCTTCTTAGTTCCATACCTGCCTGATGCTTGGGAAAGCGCGTTAGCCATAGTAAACACATTCTTTGGATATGCACCAGGCAACGCTGAGCCTGGGCCTCAGGTAATGATTTCTTAATGGCCTTGAGAATACTTTTATGACCATCGGTTGTGATGCTTTCGATCTGTACTCCCAATTTAATGAGATTGTTCAAGTCCTCCTTGATCTCCTCAAAATGTTCACCGTTTGAAAACCGAATCAGTTGTGTATAGCCATCTTCATGATCTTGATAGCAGAGCAAACAGAAATGTTTAAAATAAGTTGCGTCCATACGTAAATGGACTCGATCTCGCTTTATAATTTTTACTGTAGGAGATCTTCTCAGGTAAGTATAAAATATCCGCTGAAGCGTGTCAATTGAAAGCCCACTATCACGGCTCAGCGTCTTGAATGTTTGCCGTTCAAGTATCCATTTCTTGAACCAAATGAAACGATTCCTTAACCGCTGCTCAGGATCATTGCGTGTGAAGAATATCTCACAGTTCTTGCACTTGTATCACTGCTTTCCTGATTGAATTCCCCAACGAATTACAGCCAAACTTCCACAAGCCCAGCATCGCTTTTTTTATGTTTCCCATAAACAAAAAAAGTTTAGTGAAACCGGTTTCACTAAACTCCTTGTAACTAGCTGATTTTCAAATTCCCCAAGGGGGTGTCACCAACTATTTTTCAGTAATATGCCCAAAATATTGTCGTCTTGCTTTATGCTTTGATTAAGCTCGTAAAGGAAAATTTGTCGACTTGGAGATAAGTCAATATTGTTATCCTTTGACTTGAACTCAAGTCAATTATTATGGAGCAGAAGACAAACCAGGAAACAAAGGTGAAGAACAGTTACTGCAATGACGATATTGGGGTTTAATTAATCCGAGTGCTATTGCTTTCGAATAAACACGAAATTCCCGCCCTCATCACCAACATTTTGTATTTCGCCATACAGCGGTTTAGTGTTAGAATTGTTCCGCATGGATAAGCGAATTTCATCAAAGAGCTCCTCTGATGGCAGGTATTGATTGTTATTTTCACTCAACACTTTTAGTAAGTATCTCATAAAAACACTTTTATCAGGCACAGTGGTTAACGACCCACTCGTCATAGCTTTGCGACTAGGTCGCTTTAACATGTCGGCTATATCAGGACTGGCATTATTAAAGGGTGCTCGTGTTTTAAAAATACCACCACTAAAGCATGCATCGGAAATAAGTAAGGTGTGCTTAGAATTGATGGCTCCCATATTTTCTACAAGGGCACTGTTACGAAACCATTTCACGGTATTGGCTTTACGTGCATCTGCTGGCAACCAATACCCAATGTTCGTTTTATCATTGTAGAAGCCGTGGCCTGCATAAAAGATTAGTAAAAAATCTTCGGGACCAATTTCGCGACTCAGTTCTTCGAAGGTAATAATGAGATCAGCATTGGTTGGGTTTTTTAAGAATTTAATATTCTCATCATTAAACGTGTATTTTGAAGTGAGCACCTCTCTGAGTTGGGTCGCATCTTTGATAGGTTCCGATAGCGAAGCTATTTCAGGATCTTCATATTCTTCCACACCAATCAGAAGCGCATAATATCGATGTTGTTTTGGGCCTGCCACCGCGATAGCAGCCGGTGTAGCTTGCTGTCCTTTGATGAGAAACGATTTTTCCTTTACGTTATTAGAATTATCGCGCGCTACAACACCTACCTCCTGCCCGGGCATAAACGAATAGGCAAACACCAGCGTATCCTTACCACCACCATTTCGTTCTTCCTGATTAATTTTTACTGAACCAATACCTCCATCATCCAGTACCCGAATATCAACCTCCACCAAACCCGCAGAAGTGACCTCCCCTGAATTTCTATAAATCATAAAAATATCCGGAGCGCTTACATCTTTCGCTTTAAAATTTACACGTACAACATTGCTAATGCCCTCTGCCTCCTGGCCGAAGGCACAAGCGACAATCAACATCATCCCAATAATTGCTTTTAGCTTTTTCATTCTAATCTATATTTATTGAATGCTAATCTTTTTGGTTTGCACGCTGTTTCCAATTTTTAGTCGCACTAAAAACATTCCCCTTGTTTCTGTTTGCCAGGTGGCGCTGTATGAACCTGATGTGTGTTCATTGTCTACTAACTTCTCAACAAGCCGACCTTGCAAATCATAAACATCCAAATTAACAAGCACACTGCTACCTGAAGGAATACGGTACGGAATGGTTACCAATTCCTTTGCGGGCACGGGATAAGGATCGCCAAGCTGTGGAATTTCACTATCCAGGGTGCTTTCAACATAGTGCTTGTTACCATAAATAAACCAGAGTGACTTGGTATCCTTTCCAATCTGATAGCTGGTTTTCGTTTTCATGTCCACATACTGATGCGTAGCCGGATCAAAGAGCACGAGGTTGTGATCGTTGACACCAAAAAAATGATTTTCCCACGAAAGTGTTAGCGGAATATTTTCATCGCGCCTCACATTCATCACCCAGGTGTTGTTTTCTTTGCGTGTAACTACATCTTTATTAAAAGCAGTTTTCACTTCCGGGTGGTTGGTTTGTAATTCAAAAAAACCAAGGCCTTCCGGCAACGGCACACTTACCTGATCAAAAGCATCTTTGCCTTCATCTTTTGCATTTGGATGCATACCAATGCCGGCCAACTCATTTCTCAAATCATCGCGAGAGAGATAAAGGGGAACTTCCCAATGAGAATCCGTTAAGGAATTTTCAACACTACTTTCTCCGCGCACGCGACCCCCCAAGCTCTTGTTCCTTAACACTGGCACGTCCAGTGTAATGTTTGCATCCGTAAATACAAAGGCACCCTGATAACGATCCAGTACATCGCTATCCGTGAGCGCACCACTCGTAAACACTTTTAAGTTACCTACTCCTGTTACTGTGCTGTTGGCACTTAACACTTCTGCCCACGAGATTCTAAAATTGTAGGGATTGCCAATCAGGTTCCAACCTGTGCTTAAGTTTAATTTGAACGGAGTAGTTTCATCTGCGGTCACTGTTTTTCCCTCCCCAACGGCAATCGGTGTGCTTGTGCGCGCAATAAACCAATACCCTTTGCCCGGGTCTATTGTTGAGAAGGAAGGATACTCGCGGTTATCATTTGCACTATAGGTAAACAGGCGCCACTGTTTTTTATCATAAGCACCAAGCTCATCAAACACAGCAGTAACCGTTTTTGTAGTTAACTCTAACGGTACCGAAATGATTTGGTAACTACTCACCTGATTTCCAAACCGAAGGTTGGGGATCGTTTGATCTGTAGCCGCAAATTGAAGATAGGTTTTGCCTGTGTTGCTCAGCACAGTTGCTTGCGTGTTATCAGTGACTTCAAAATAATAGGTAAGCCCAATGGGGTCTGTTAGGATGGCAGACGTAAGCGACTTAGTATAAGTAGTTCCCGTTGCAGTTAGTGTTTCGCTCGTATAAGCACTGGCAGGTTCCGAGATTCCTTTACTCCAAAACTTAACCGTGGCAATAGTGGCGGTAGAACTAACGGTGATGCTTGCCGCTGTTGTGCCCGACTTTGGCGCTTGTGCAGGTAATGTTTGGTTTGTGATTTGCACCGCAGACAAGGCTGTGGTTGCCTGACTACCTGTGAGTGGAGAAGTTTGCCGATAATTAATAGTTGCCCCGCTGCCGTTGTACGAATAAATTTTATAGTGATAGGTGGTAGCAGGAGTAAGACCAGATTGACTGAAACTACTCGTTGTTCCTGCATAGGCAATTGTTCCATTGCCTAAGGTGGCATCCAACGCATAGGCTGTTCCATCTACCGGATCAGTAGTTGGTGCTGCCCCTACTCTACGCACGGCAATGTAGCCGGCCGGTGAACCTGCTGCACCAGTAAAACTTATGCTGAACGAACTGCTTGTAACATTGGCAAATGTTAAAGCTGTAGGTTGAGCGGTGGGCTCGGTTACAGCAACTGTTACCGTAAAATCTGAGGTACTCGTTGCCGTTTGCCCCCCTACCGTAACAGTAATTTTACCGGTTGTTGCACCTGTGGGTACGCTGGTGGTGATGCTGGTAGCCGAACTTGCTGTAACTGCGGCTGTGGTATTGTTAAACTTTGCTGTATTACTTGCCGGAGTTGCGCTGAAGTTGGTACCCGTGATGGTAACGGTTGTGCCAACTTCTCCAGATGTTGGATTGAAACTGGTAATTGTAGGCGCTGGTGCTGTAGCAGCTGCCGTTGCCTGACTTCCACTTAGTGGGGAAGTTTGCCGATAATTAATACTCGCTCCGCTGCCGTTATAAGAATAGATTTTATAATGATACGTGGTGGATGCTGTTAAAGCCGTTTGACTGAAAGTAGCTGCACTTCCTATATAAGCAATCGTTCCGTTACCCAGCGATGTATTCAACGCATACGCAGTACCATCAACCGGATCAGTTGTTGGAGCAGTGCTTGTTCCGCGCACGGCAATATACCCCGCTGGTGAGCCAGTTGCGGCTGTATAATTTACTGTAAATGAACTGCTCGTGACGCTTGCAAAGGAAAGTGAAGTCGGTTGTGCAGTAGGTTCTGTTGCTGCTGCAACATCGGTTGCCTGACTACCACTCAGCGGGGAAGTTTGCCGATAATTAATACTGGCACCACTGCCATTGTACGCATAGATTTTATAGTGATATGTTGTAGATGCAGTAAGACCTGATTGACTAAACGTTGCTGCGCTGCCAACATAAGCAATCGTACCATTTCCTAAAGCACCATTAACTGTGTACGCAGTCCCGTCCACCGGATCAGTTGTTGGAGTAGTGCCTGTTCCGCGAACGGCAATATACCCGGCTGGTGAGCCACTCGCGGCTGTGTAGTTTACCGTAAATGAACTGCTCGTGACACTTGCAAAGGAAAGTGCTGTGGGTTGTGCAGCGGGTTCTGTTACAGCGGCCGCACTTGTTGACTGACTTCCACTCAGCGGTGAGGTTTGGCGGTAATTAATGGTTCCGCCACTACCGTTGTACGCATAAATTTTATAATGATACGTAGTAGCTGCTGTAAGTCCTGTTTCACTAAATGTTGTTGCACTACCAACATACTCAATAGTGCCATTCCCTAAAGCACCATTAACAGTATACGCTGTACCATCAACCGGATCAGTAGTAGGTGCAGCCCCTGTTCTGCGTACAGCAATGTACCCGGCAGGTGAACCTGTGGCTGCGGTATACATCACTGACATGGAAGTGGATGTTACGCTACCCAATAATAGGTTGGTGGGCTGAGCAGTGGGTTCAGCCACTAAACTGGGGCTGTAAACGCGAGCAATGTAGTTTTTAATGACTCCATTGTAAGATGTAAAACTACCTCCAATGATGATCTTACCATCGGATTGAAGAATAGTGCAGTAAATAACACTATTTGGTCCACTACCCGGATCAAAAGATGTATCAAGGCTACCGTCAGAATTGACACGGGCTAATCTATTACTTGTTATCCCACCGTATGATGTAAAACCCCCTCCAATAACAATTTTATTATCGGTTTGGGTTGCAATTGTTACTACAGTACTATTTAGCCCAGAACCTGTATTAAAAGATGTATCAAGGCTGCCATCAGAATTGACACGGGCTAATCTATTACTTGTTATCCCACCGTATGATGTGAAAAGCCCTCCTATCAATAATTTATTATTGGACTGAAGCGAGATTGATCGTACCGTATTATTCGCGCCAGTTCCTGGATTGAAAGAAGTATCAATACTACCATTTGCATTGAGGCGTGCGATGCGGTTTCGAGCATTAATATTATAGGAAGTGAAATCCCCCGCAATGATTATTTTTCCATCAGATTGAAGAGCAATATTAAAAACAACATTATCCGCTCCAGCTCCTGGATCGAAGGATGTGTCAAGGCTGCCATCACTATTAAGTCGGGCTATCCTTTCACGGGCCGTTCCATTATAAAAAGTGAAATCCCCTCCAATAATAATTTTACCATCTGGTTGGATAGTGATAGCATATATAAAGCGATCTGGTCCAGTACCACCCGGATTGAACGAGGCATCTATTAACCCATTCTGATTTAGTCTAACCAAAATGCCAAATCCCCCAAAGATAATTTTTCCATCAGGTTGGTATGCAACAGCATAGACCGTGCTATTTGCCACAGTGCCTGGGTTGAAGGAGGTATCTAAATTGCCATCAGCGCCTAATCGCGCTAAATAATTTCGTGGTGAAGTAAACGCCCCACCAATAATAATCTTATTATCCGGCTGAAGCGCAACCGTAAAAACGGTGCCATTTGTGTTACCAAAAAAAGATACATCCAGAGATCCGGCAGTTTGAGCCAAAACAATGCTTGGGCTCGCAATAATGGCACAAATTATGAGTATTGTCTTATACTTCTTCATGCTCAATTCGGTTTAACTGGTCCCGGTAAATCATCTACGGTGGGTGTTGTTCCACCATCTTCACCCGATTTAGACCCACTTAAAAAATAGATTACTCCACCAATGGCCAGTACCGGCAGCACTTTTACGATAAATGGAGTTCGGGGCTTTATTTGAAAAAACTGGCTGTTGCTAACTTCGGTCGGGTTGTCGGCCTTTGAAATTCGCACTACATAATTTTTTCCGGTAGCGTTTTTCTTTGAGACTGTCCACGCGTAGGAATTCTTATTTTCTGTTTGCGTGATCTTTTGTTGAATCACATTGTCTTTGAACAACTCAATGTTGATCTTTTCATCGGGGCGGCCCCCTACCCATTTTACTTCCAGGGTTTTGCCTTTCTTAACTACACTTTTATCAAAGGGCTTCATGGATAGCCTCATTGCTGAAGCTTCATTAACCACCGCAATTATTTTGGTAGCCTTTACTTTGATTGTCAAATCACTATCGAAATCGGGCGGCAAGGCACTCTTGGTATCCCAGATTACACGGTTGCGCTCACCGGGTACTACGTTATCACCCTGGTCACCAAGTAACAGTGATAACGGGCGCTCGTAATTGTTGTGTGAACTATAGAGTGCAATTTTAAATTTTTGGGTAGGATCATCAAACGCAAGATCATACGTGATAATTACCTTTTCGCCATCAAAACTGGCACGCACATCCTTTATTTCTTGCGCTTGGGCTATCCTTAGCATGGCTGCCATAAGCACCATTGGCGTATAAAACCATAGGACTATTCTTCTCATATAAACACAATTAAAACCAACTATAGGCTAAGACCAGTTGCTAAGGTCGAAAACGAGACTGAGACCTCTATCCCCCAAAAGGGGTATATGGGTAGTATAATGAAAAGATTAAATATTCTGAACCTCATCCTGAATTCTTCAGTGGGTATCGTAAAGATCACGCCCTTTTCGATGGAGGGGATTGGGTGATTTCAATAATGTTTAATATTTGATCAATTAGTTCATTAACGCTATTACTGTACACTGCTCGGTTAAGGTAATTCGCTTGGGCTTTTGATTACCCGTTGCAGAGTTAGCGCAGCCTGAAATCGTAGGTTTTGCATTAATCCAATACCACTGATATTCACCTTTTGGTAAATCATAAAAATTATAGGCTGTATCGTCTTTACAGGTAGGAGAAGTTCCAGAAGGAAATGAAATCTGTTTATTGGTTTTTTCTAGACTTTTTCTTCCAACACCATTATATGGATATGGTTCTATTACAACAGTTGGTGCACATGCTGTAGGAAGAGATGGTGGGATATAGAAAGTAATATCCACTAAATTTGTGTTCCAATCCTGCGAGAATCGAAAGCTATAGTTTACAAATTCATAGGGATTTTTGTATTCAATTTCAGAAATCCTGAAACTAGTAGGATGATATTCATTGTCGCTTACCTTATAGAAATGTGCATTTCCTTTACCTCTTGAAATTCCAATAATAGTAGAAGTAGTGGAATTATAACGCCAAGTGGTATACTGTTCTGGAATAGAAAATCTTACATTTAATGATGCATACTGTTCACCCATTGGTTGATAAATATCCCATATATCTATAGTTGCATACATTTTAGTAGGCAGGAGAATTTGACCGATCCGATCATACATTTCTATGTATTTCTTATCGGCCGATATCCTAATACAAGTAGCACAATTATCAGCTGTAGAAAATGTTCCACTCAAGTTTCTAAATTCTATACTCCCTTTTTCAGAACACCAGCTTTTAGAAAGCCACAAAGGCCAACCAATTTCAAGTTTGTGAATCTGCTCCGTTACATTTCCTGAAAGATCCGAGACAGAAAAGGTAACTTTTTGCTCTCCATGATAAGCATACTTCGGGTCAGTGAAAATGCTGTCTGTTTGAATTATAGCGCCACCTGTTTCAAACATCTTACCAAAATTTTTGCTAACTTTTACAATCTTCACACGAGATGATACATCTCCATCACGATCATCCATCGCTTTGAATACAGGCTTAAACTTACCAAATGGAATTATCTTTAAACTTGCCGGGTCAATTGTTAGCACGGGCGGAGTTCGATCGGGGGAGACATTATTATTTTGGACAGGTGAAGATGATGGGAGTTTGGGCTCGTCCTCAGTAGCGCATTGTGTTAAAAAAATTGCAGCTACTAAACAGAAGCCACTATTGGTGAACACTAACTTCATAAATGAGGTGACAATAATGCCGAAATCTTTAAAATCCTTCGCTTGTATATTATTTAAAATAGTCATTCAATAATTTTATAATCCGTTAACTTAGGATTGTATCCGCAGTTGCAAGAAATCATGAAAAACTTATTTTCCATGGCTATTGGGACTGCATCAATTGAATTTACATTAAGGTTTGAGTGGTAGCGCAGTAAACGATACCAGTTTTCTGAATCATCCGTGATGCTGATATCTGGTTTATCTCCCGTATATGTCTTTGGGTCTGAAAATATTTTTACCTCGCCAGGCTTCCATCTCACTTTTGTTTTATCGCTGCTTAACCGATCTTCATAGCCCAATACCACCCAATCTTTAGTATTGAGGTTTTTCCATTGAATTGTATACTCATATCCTTTGTCCGTTTCCTTATTGACTGAAATCTGAAATGCACAATACTCTTTCCAACCTACAACGGTGATCCATTCAGAAACCAATGGTTTATCTAAAGACTGCCCATATAAATCCGTTATGAAAGAAGACAGTACCAATATTAGCCATAGATTGCTCCTACATTTCAACATATTTCAGATGTTTAATAATGATTATCGAAACTCTTCAATTTGAGTTCAATTATAATGTCGAGTAAATGTCTAAATCAAAGTAAAAACCTCTATCCCCCTAAAGGGGTATATTGCCCTAGTAGTGAAAATTTAATTTTTGGGGAATTGGTGGTAGGTAAGCCCTAATTTTTAACCACTGAGAACACAGAGTAAGGCATGAACAGAGGGGTCAACAATTACTCTTTAAAATACTTTGTCTAACTATCTCCGTGCCCCTCTGCGGTTAAGTTATTCACTACTTTTAAATCCAGCCCACATCATTGCCATACGAATGAGCTAATGTTCTTTCCGTTGGTTAGGTGCTTTTACCGGAAAGGGCTAGATCTATGACGACAGTAACAAAGAAGGCAGTCAATACAAAAAGCCAAACAACCAAAGTGGTACTTTATTGAAAAGGCCAATCTCAAGGTCATCGGCCACTACCAGGCTGTGGGTTACATTTTTAAGTTGTGTACCCGTTTTATCTTTTCCGCCCACTTCCAATGTATAAGTATCATCCACTAAAAAATCGCCAGTCTTGGGTAACGTTACGGTATGGTGTGTATTCAATAACTGGTTCATCATAAAGGTTTCGCGCAGGGTGCCACGATTAGCGGTTTGGGGAGCCAGCGCATATTGCAGGTTGGTATTTTCCAGATAAACTTTATCAGGCTTTTGAAGTGTGCTTATGCCCCGCCCCGCGGCAGTCAGCGAATTGGTAAGTCGGGCCTGATCGAGATAATGAAGGTATTGCACCAACGTGTTTCGATGCAGCCCAATCCGTTCACTGAGTTTGGAAATATTGGGTTTGAATGGAACACTAGCCGCGAGTACATACAGGAGTTGAATTATCTTGCGTGTACTGGCCGGATTAAACCCTTCAATAAAACGCAGGTCGGTTTCGGTGATCATTTTAATCAGTTGCTCCAGCCGCAGAGGGTAGGTGTTTTTATTTTCTGCGAAAAACGGATAATAACCCAGACGCAAATATTCACCAAGGTGCTGAAGGGGTTTGAACTGCTGCACAAGCTGCGTAGCGAGGTCGGTATGGTGGCTTGTTACCTCGGCCAACGATACCGGTTTTACGGTTAGTACCCCACTTAACGCAAGGAATTCCCGATACGATAGACCCGTTAACTCGTATTGAACCGCCCTTCGGCTGAGGTCGGCATTTTGTCGTAGCATATCAATAATGGAAGAACCCGAAAACACCAGCTGCAATTCAGGATAGGTGTCGTAAAGGTTTTTGATTTCTCTTGCCCAATTGGGATATTTATGCACCTCATCCAGATATAAATAGTGCCCGCCAAGTTGTATGAAAGATTCAGCAAAAGTTACGAGGCTGTTGTCGGAAAAGTAAATGTCATCAAGCGACAAGTAGGCAGCCACCTGAGGTTGTAAGCCTTTCTTTTTGAGCTGTTGGAGCATGAGAGTGGTTTTTCCTGTACCCCGGGCACCCACAATACTAATCAGGCGATCGCTCCAATCTATTTTTGTGGCCAGCGAACGCTCAAATTGCTGCACTTGAAATTGCACCAACCGGCTTGATTTTAAGAGGATTTGTTCCATTTTGCTACTTTGAAACAGCAATTTAACAAATAATTGCTTAATTGATACAGCAATTTACCCTACAACTCAACACTTCGCACAGTATATTGATCCTCAAGTAGTTGATTTTAAAGCTATTGAAGCCCACAACAAAGCTAAAAGCATCGGGCTTTAAATCCACCCCTCCATCATAGCCATGCGAATGAGTTCGGCAGTGTTTTTACTGTGCGTTTTGTTTAGAATATTTTTCTTGTGAGTCTTTACCGTTTGCGCACTGATGTGAAGCGTTTCGCCAATTTGACTTTCTGTCTGGCCCTGGGCGATCAGGTTTACAATCTCCACTTCGCGTTCGGTAAGCGGACTGCTGTACGGACGCGATTCACCATTCATTAAAATATCGAATTTAGTACCGCGGCTTACACCCAACACATACTGAATTTTAGTGCTTGTTTTATATTGTGTTATGTCGTTCGATACGATCATGGTAAGTCCGGGCTTGCCATCAGGTGTAAGACTTAATGTATATACATGCTGTTGAATTCTGTGATAGTCCCCATTCTTATGACGAATGCGAATATCAAAGGAGAATCGGGAGTTGAGCTTATCGGTTTTGGATAAATGTTTGAAAGTCCGCAGCGCTTTTGCACTGATTAACACTAACTGCAATAAATCCCACGGGTGAGTTTTTTTATGACCAAAGCGCAGGCCCCCCTTGCGAATCTCTTCTGCCGGCCAGCCCATCAGGTTTTCGCTGGCTTCGCTTACATATAAATATTCATGCGTGGAGTTGTCGAGAATTCGTACGGATTGATCAGCAAATACCTGAAAGCGTTGAAAGCGGGGATCCTTTAAAAAATGATCGACTGAATTAATTTTTTCTTTATC
>JAEUUB010000132.1 GCA_016787745.1 Cyclobacteriaceae bacterium | reverse complement strand
TGAAAGCCCAAGACCAACACCAGCGCATCCTGGCTAATGTTATCCTTAACGTTTTGTTGCACCGGAATACCCCTATACCACAACCCGATCATAACAGGATCGTACAAAAAATGAAGACCCAGATCCAACTGATCGAACTGGGCCTGGCGCTTATAAACAAAAGATGGTGACAAAACAGAAATGTGATCTTTCTTAAACGGGCCAACATATAAGGGAATACGAACGCCACCATGAATACTCGTTTTAATGGGAATCAAAGATTCTTCATCAAGCAGTGATCGGTTGGGTGTATTGAGATGGCTGACTGAAAATCCAATCCAAAAATTTCTATTGTAAGCCAGCGCACCCGAGTTAAAATCAAAATAACTGGCGGTATTGAGATTATACAAAGCCGGGTCATCGCTGGGCGTGGTTCCGTCTGCATCAAACTGAAGTTGGTCGCCAAACACAAGCTTATTCCAATCAACGGATCGAAACGCATATCCGAAATTCAGTCCTGCTGAAACTACCCAGGTATCGGACACACGCCATTTATAGGAATATAAAAAGTTCAACTGCGATGATTTCATACCGGCTGTACCCGCCTGATCTACCATAGCCATAAAACCCACACCACTGTTATACTGATTCAGACTATAGTCGTAAGAAAATGCAGTAGTAACAAAGCCTCTCGCAGCATTTGGCCATTGATTTCTGTAGTTAGCAATAAAGCGATGATCTTGCGTTGTGCCAGTGAATGCAGGGTTTAAATAAAGCGGAGCCGCATAGTACTGAGAAAACTGCGGATCCTGGGCGCGCACGGTCAAACCCAACCCAAAAAAAAATAAAAGGAATGCTGGTATTCTCATCATCGAATCAAGTTTACATCCCCTACCCGCACAACCCGTTCTCCGGTTTCGTACGAGGCAGCCAGTTTATAGATATACACATCCTGCTGACAAGGCTTTCCCTTGTACGTTCCATCCCAACCGAATTCAGGATCGCGGCTTTCAAATAATAATTCGCCCCAACGATTAAAAATCAATAACTCAAATTCTGCCACGCCTCGTGTGAGCGGAAGAAACACATCGTTCTTTCCATCGTTTCCCCCCGAGCTCCCCTGGCCTGGCGAAAAGGCATTGGGTATTAGCACCTGTCCACCTTTTTCAACCTTTACACTGTTTTCCTGAATGGTTGTATCGGCACACTCGTATTGGTTAAAGGCAATAAGTTTAACAGTATAAAATCCTTCTTCCTGATACTTGTGTTCAGGTTCAAATTCGGTGGTTGTTGATCCGTCTCCAAAATCCCATTGAAAACGAGTTGCATTAAAACTTCGGTTATCGGTGTAAAGAATTCCACCCGGGATGTAAATCAGCCTTGGTTTTATTTCAAACTCCGCATCGGGTCGGGGAAATACTTCGATGATCGCCTGCTTTGTTTCCGTAATGGTCTGACCCGTTACATTCGTGGCCGATAATGACACGGAATACTTTCCGGGCTGGTAATACGTGTGTGTAGGATTAATAACTCTTGAAGTTGATTGATCTCCAAAACTCCATTGATAGGTTGAGGGATCTGCAAACTGGGAAAGGTTTGTGAAATTAACAGTAAGCGGGGCACAGCCCGATGCAGGATCATAACTAAAATCTACAACGGGCGGAATTGCAAGAATTTCAATCTGCTGCGTTTGCGTCTCTACACAAACATTATTTGTTACGGTAAGCCGGATGGTATAAACACCATACATGGAATAGGTATGGGCAGTCACCGTGGGATCGGTAGAAGTTTGCCCATCTCCAAAATCCCATTGATAGGACCATGGGCCGGGATTGGTGGTGTTGTTAATTGTAACAGTCGATGCCGGTAAGGATTGACTTACCGGAGTTGCGGTAAACGAAG
>JAEUUB010000864.1 GCA_016787745.1 Cyclobacteriaceae bacterium | reverse complement strand
TCATTAATCTTTCCGTTAATCGATCAGAAATGCCGAATTGGATAATTGGGGTTGGCGTAGTTGCCGGGTTGTCAGGAATTATTCTTGTGTTCAGCGAATTTCTAACCGACTTCGCTAACCCGAATTACCGCCTGGGCATTGTACTTATTTTTGTTGCAACCCTCACCTGGGCTATCGGCAGCCTGTTAACCAAACGCACCATTCACGATTCCAATCCATTTTTAAATGCCGGATTACAAATGTTTTTTGGGGGCCTCTTCTGTTTACCGTTTAGTCTTGTCTTTGATGATCTTAATAATCTTTCATTCTCAAACGAGGTATTATTTGCGCTGGCTTATCTTATCCTTGTGGGTTCCATCATTGCCTTTAGCATGTATGCCTATACGTTGAGTAAACTGCCTATTACGATAGCTTCGCTGTATAGTTACGTTAATCCCCTGGTGGCTGTCGTATTGGGTTGGTTTGTGCTGCAGGAAAAACTGAATCTTAAAATTGGTATTGCCTTTCTGATAACCGTTACCGGAATTTATCTGGTTAACTATGGCTATTACCACCAAAAGAAAAAACAATATCAAACGTTTAAAGCATGAGTGGGCATCCAAAAATCAGTTTCCATAAAGGCGCACATGCACACAGCAGGAATGAAAACGCATTCTCCATTCTTATTCCCTCGTGGAATAATCTGGATTACCTGAAATGTTGTATTGAGAGTATCAAAAAAAACTCGCGGTATCAGCATGAGATTATTGTTCATGTAAATGAAGGAAAAGACGGCAGCCTGGCGTGGGTGCAACAACAGGGTTTCAGCTACACGCATTCAACAGAAAATGTTGGCGTTTGTTACGGATTCAATTCCCCCGCTTCATTAGCCACAACCGAGTATCTATTGCTTTCCGATGATGACTATTACTATGCTCCGGATTGGGATTTCTATTTATGGGAGGAAATAAAAAAACTCGATCATTTCTACTTCTGCCTGAGCGGTACAATGATTGAACACAGCCCCACACAGTATTCAAGCATGATGGCTCCCTATGATTTTGGAAAAACCGTACATGAATTTAAGGAAGCGAAATTTCTACAAGAATATAAATCTTTACCCTTCGAAGACTGGAATGGAACCAACTGGTATCCCCTGGTGCTTCACAAATCCATTTGGAATTTAATTGGGGGCCTAAGCACAGAGTTCACACCTGGCATGGGCTCTGACCCTGACATGATGATGAAACTATGGCATTGTGGTGTGAGGTACTTTAAAGGGATTAGCCAGTCACGGGTGTATCACTTCACATCACGAAGCACAGCACGTGTAAAAAAGAATGATGGCAACAAACAATTCTTATTAAAGTGGGGATTGTCTAAATCCACTTTCTTTGATCTATACTTACGACTTGGGCAACCTTTCATGGGGTATACCCCTGACCCGGACTACAAGAAATTCAAGAGCAAACTACTGCGCGATCGGTTAAAACGTTTACTCTATGTCTGGAAGAAAAGCTGACTACCAACCTCGTTTAATTACATCACAAATGTAGGCCACATTTTCTGTCGTCATTTTTGTGTGCAACGGTAGTACAATGTAGTTTTCCTCAACGGCATCCATGTTAGGAAGGTCATTTCTCCGGCCCCCGAAAATGCTGTAGCGATCGTTGCGATAATGCACCTGACTTGATTCAATTTTCTTATCGCGCAGGGCGAGCATGAAGTTTGAACGGTCCTTTTCAATCAACGCAGTGCATAACCAGGCTGCATGGGTGCGATCCGTGGCATGCGCACCAATCAGTTTTATTCCATTCGCATTCGCAAGGCCAATCTTATATGCTTCAAATAGCTTTTGACGATTCCTTAAAACATCATCAAACTCCTGAAGCGAGGCTAATCCCATAGCAGCACTGATGTCGGTCATCTGGTATTTGTACCCCACTTCGGTAATATCATTTTCCCAGGTACCTTTTTGTTTATTCGATCGGTCAATCCCAAACCAACGAATCCGCTCGGCCATGGGAACCAACGCGTGATCCTGAACGATCAACATGCCTCCATCCCCGGTAGTAATATGTTTAATCGCCTGAAAAGAATACATGGTGAATTGTGAAATCTCACCTATCTTCTTTCCCTTATAGGTAGCCCCCGGAGCATGGGCCGCGTCTTCAATAACTGGAATGTTATATTCCCTGGCAATGGCATGCAGTTCATCCATATCGCAGGGCAATCCACCGTAATGCACACACACAATCGCTTTTGTTTTCTCATTCATGAGCGCACGAACGTGAGGTACACTAATATTCAACGTTTCGGGATCTACATCGGCAAAACGTACAATTACGCCCATGTATAAAAACGGAATGTTTGTAGCCGTGCAGGTAAACACGGGCACAATCACCTGATCGCCTGGTTTTAATCCAGCCAG
>JAEUUB010000853.1 GCA_016787745.1 Cyclobacteriaceae bacterium | reverse complement strand
TGTACCCCGCCCTTAAAAATAAATGTGACCGGAGAAAATCCACGATGCGGATGAGGGCCCACACCGGCATGGTTTGGGTCGAGGTGAACAGGAACTTTTATATCCGCATGATGCAACAAAAGAAAAGGATCAATTTGTTGTGCTTGCTGGGTAGGCAGAGGCTGACGAATGGGCATGCCCCCCATGTCTACTTTGTGGGCATATAATAATCGGGCAACAGTTCGGTTTTTCATAACTTCATCCCCGCCCCTTCTCCAAAGGAAGAAGGGAGCAGAGTCTCGTATTTTAATTCATTGGTACTTCTATCAATAATAATTCTGTATCGCTATCGGCCTGAATGGAAGGTGTATCCACATCCCAAACGCCAAAGCCATCGCGCTTATTTAATTTTTGATCGTTTAGGGTAACGTCTCCTTCAATTACAAAGGCGTATACCCCATTTCCTTTTTGTTTAATCTTATAGTCTGTTTTAAAGCCACTTTTCAAATCCGCTAAATGAAACCAGGCATCCTGATTAATCCATACCCCTGCATCTGTCTTTTCCGGACTTACAATTTGCTGAAGTCTGTTGATCCGGTCTTCCGGATTAAAAGTTTTTTGATCATAACGAGGTTCACTGTTTCTTACCTTGGGAAAAATCCAGATCTGTAAGAAGTTGACTTTCTTATCCTTGTTCTTATTGTATTCGCTATGTTGAACACCGGTGCCTGCGCTCATTATCTGAACATCGTTTTGCTTAATAACGGTTGTGTTACCCATGCTGTCTTTGTGCTCAAGATCTCCTGAAAGAGGGATGGAGATAATCTCCATATTGTCGTGAGGATGGGTGCCAAATCCCCTTCCACCCTCAACAAAATCGTCATTTAAAACCCGAAGCACACCAAAATTCATTCTGGAGGGGTCATAATAATGAGCAAAACTAAATGTGTGACTGGTATCGAGCCATCCGTGATTGGCGTGCCCGCGGGTGGCCGCCTTGTGCAAAACTGTATTCATTTCTTTAAGATTATAGTACAACTGTTGTATATACAACTATTGGGGCAAATTTGTTCCTTCCTGCCGATAATTAAATGGGGCTGTG
>JAEUUB010000116.1 GCA_016787745.1 Cyclobacteriaceae bacterium | reverse complement strand
GTGGGGATCACCTCTTCCCATTCCGAACAGAGAAGTTAAGTCCACCCGCGCTGATGGTACTAGGGTAAAACCCGGGAGAGTAAGTCGTTGCCTTCTTTCATTTATGAGCTCAGTATAATCCATACTGAGCTCTTTCTTTTTATAAATCATTTCGATTTACAAATTATCAGATTGATAGGTTGAAATAATAAGAAACTTGAACTTACCCAACGCTTAGTTCAAAGAAGCTACTCTCGTTGAGATAGGTTTGCGCAATACGAGTTAAAGTATGGGGACTTGATGTTTGAATGCCCTTGTAGAGAGCACTGTAAAAATCGCTATCGAGGTTGTGCAGCCGAATAGTTTTGATCTTTTCAAGAACAGAAAATGGATTAGCTGTTTCTAACTGGAGACTACCCAAGAGATGACGTTTTGCAGTTTCCAGTTCAGCAAGATCAATATTCTCCTGAAGTCGCATTATCTCTGATTTGATTTCGGAGAATGCCACGGTACGATTTTCTTTATTTACATCTGTGCCGATCAAAAAAAAAGCATCATGCTTTAAGGCGTGAATAGATGAATTGATCCCATAGGTCAATCCCTTTTCTTCGCGAATGTTTTTCATAAGCCGGGATCCGAAATAACCACCCAGAATATGATTTAATAAAACCAGCGCAGGATAATCCGGATTGGATCTATTAATCACCTTTTTCCCTAATCGAATAGAAGATTGTAGGCTTTCCGACTTTTGTATATGCTGGGTTTTTGATTCCGGAGATTCTGAAATTGTAGGTATAATATCAGCTTGATGTGAAACAGGAAATTCTGACAGATTTTTGGATAAAATTTTCAATAAACCAGAATCCATTTTTCCTGTAATGTAAACCTCGTGCAGATTAAATCTGGCTTGAAAGAACCCCACTAAATCTTGATGGGTTAAACAATCAAGGTCGCTTTCTGTTACTGAATTTCCATAAGGATGGGTGCTTCCGAAAATGTTGTGACGAATAATTTTACTTGCCAGATAACTACTTTTTTCGTTATTGACTTTTAGATTCTGCCTAAAGATGTCTTTAAGAAGTGTAAACTCCGAAACAGGAAAAGAAGGATAGCGAGTAATCTCACAAAACAGAGGCAAAACCTTGTCGATATTATTAGTCAGGGTATACAGGGAAACGGATACAAAATCTGAGCCTGCGCTAATCTCGAAAGATGAGCCAAACTGATCAAAGATTTCAGCAATCTCGAATGAACTTCTCTTAGTGGTACCCTTGTCAAGAAGATGCGAGGTAAAGTAAGATGTACCCACTTTTGATTCGTACCATTTGCCGGCTTTAAAGACCAGTTCAATTCGAAGAACTTCCTGATTTACTTTATCAAAGTGAACTAAGGGAACTCCATTGTCTAGTGTGACAATTTCAGGAGTGGGCAGATTACCAGGTATGATTTCAACAAATTGCGGGGCAGACTTCCTATCCAGCATGATTAATTGTCTGAGATCGAATCGTCTACACCTTTTTTGTTTTTAAAGTTCATCATGAGGGTAAAGCGAATTGTTTCTGCCAAAGCATTTTCCCGACCGTTGGTTGGCACCAGGTAGGCAACATCAATTCCAAACTTCTGATACCGGAAGCCAACCCCTGCGGTTAAATATTGTCTATTGCCTTTATAAAGCGCTTCATAAAAATATCCTAACCTGCCAGCGAAGGTATCGTTATACCAATATTCGGTTCCCGTTGAAACCATAAATTCGCTTATCTCTTCACTAAAGCCCCCGGGAGCATCGGAAAAGGAACCAAAAATACCACTAAGCAAAGGAGTAGAATTATCTTTAGGAGGACTCGGTACCATCAACTTATTAAAATCCAGCGCAAAGGTTATTTTATTCTGGGCATCCATCTCTCTTGTATAAGCGCCTCCAAGACGCAAGTTCGTAGGAATGAAATCTTTATTTTCACTATCTGAATAGGTGATCTTGGCTCCAAGATTTGTAATGGCTGCACCAAGAGAATACGATGAGTTACTTGATCTAAATGGTTTGGTATAGTAGATGCCCAAATCTACGGCAACAGAATTACCCGGCCGGGCATCTATATTCCCCGTACTTAAGGCTCCCGTAAGGTTAGAGTATATGTACCGAAGCGCTCCACCAATAGCAAGTTCTTCTGTAAGCATCCTGGAATAAGTAATATCGAATGCAAATTCGCGTGGATTGAATCTTCCAAGATCGTTGTTGTTTACGTCTTTAAACTGAATTTCACCTAAGTCAAAATACTTCATAGAAGCAGCCACCGTTTGAACCCTTCCGATTTTATAAAAACCCGATAAGTAGAAGACATACATATCGTTAATAATTTTTCCAAGCCAAGGCGTATAAGAGCCTGAAATTCCATAGCCGAGACCATTATCGATAAACGCCAACTTTCCGGCATTCCAGTAGGCAGAATTCACGTCCGCAGAGGTGGCAACTCCAACATCGCCCATACCGCCCGCCCGGGCATCGGGGGTGATAGTAAGGAATGGAACGGCTGTAGTAATTACTTTATTGGTCGAATCCTGACCGATCAGTGTTCCTGAAGAGGACACCTGAGACCAAGAAACAAAAGGAAAAATTAAGAGAGTGAAAACAACAGGAATACTTAACCTCTTCATAATCAAGTTCTAATCGGTAAAGGTAGTTAATTCAAGATAATTAGCTTGGTATATTGCTCATTTTTCGAGCCATCCAGTAATGAACGAACAGAAAGTTTACCCAGATATACACCCTGGCCCAATTTTGTTCCGGATGCGGATTTTCCGTCCCACTCGGTTAAAGTAACCCTATACTGGCTTGAAAATACTTCAAAATTCTGCTTTAGTACGATCTTGCCGGCCAGATCGAGAATAGTTAAAAAAACCTCCAAATCATCGCCAGGCCTTGTTTGGGTAAATTCCAGTATAGTTGATTCATAAAAGGGATTCGGGTAATTGCTGAACTCCTCAATTTGAATCTGATCCCCCTCCGTTACCACAAAATCAACCGTTCTGATTGCCCGGTTGTTATATGTATCGGAGGCCGATAAGGTAAGCGTGTGTTTACCTTTTTCTAAGCCATCGAGCGGGAAAGAAAGCGAACCTGATTTATAGGTGTTAGAATTGGAATAGAAATAATCGTTAAGAATAAAAGGGCTCCCATTGTCAATCGATGCTGAGATTTCGTTGCCGGAAGGGCTTGATGAAATATTGATGCCGCTTTCGTCAAAAAAATTTGCAACGATTTTTGTGTTTGGCCCCACAATGCCACCCGGAATAAAGGTTGTATCCCCAAGAAAAAGTTGAATTTGAGGGGGTATATTATCTGGAGAAGGACTGGATGCCAGCCCGCCTATTTGATTCCTAAGAGCCACTCCATTTGCGAAGTTACCGTTCTTGTCAAACGCTGATGCAAGAAATTTTCCAGTGATAAATTCAGCCGGAATATTTTTAGGCATGATGAATTGCATCTCGAAGCTGCCCTGGCTCACAACTGCGTTGCCACGAAAAAGTGCATTCGGTCGATCGGAATAATTGAAGGGTGGGTTTTCATCGCCCTTGGTAATCAGGTTAACTTCTTCGCTAAGCAAGGTTAGAGTTAAGTTGCCATTGAATTCTGTTTGAACACTTAAATTTCTTTCAACATGGCCTGTAATGTTTATTTGCGATAATCCTTTCAATTCCAATGATCCGGCACTTGTCTTAATCTCATCAAAAATAATTTCACTTTCTGCTAATCCCAGGCGCATGGACGGATCGCCTAACAGGGAAAAATTTCGATTGGCCACACCGCTTGTGCTTTTGTTTTTAGTTTCTTTAAAGACGGTTCCCAGATCATTGAATTTGTTTTGTGATTTTGTAAAGAGCGATTCGTAAAAGGCTTTGTTCAACGTAAAGTTGGTGCTTGAATTTACAGGTCTTGATGAGGTGACAAGCCCGATGGACCCACCTTTCTTTTGCAAGATTGTTAATTCTCCGCTGGTTATTTGAAAGGGATCGTCATGTCTTCCGAACTCGCAAGTGGCGGTAACAAACAAAGGATATTGGGGGCCATTTTTCCAATTCTGAATTATAGTTTCATCCAGAATCCTTTCATCCATCCAAACGCGTTCTGAACCATGCCCGGTATAATTTACTATCAGGGAGCCTTTGCGGATATTCCCATCAAGTGCTTTGGACGCCTCAGGACTTCTTTGTCCATTAGGTCTTGTCTCTTGCTCGAACGAATCCAAAAAAAACTTTTGTGTATGATAGTTTGGATTTAGCAGTTCAATGGAATTAGCTAGTTGATCGGCCTGGCTATTGTGAATATTAAAATCTCCATCGTCTGCCACAAAAAGAATTTCGTTTTGCCACGGACCAAAGGAAGATGGATTTAAGTCGTATTCAATCAGCTTATCTACAACCCGGGTAGCTTCCTCAAGAGTTTTTACAGGCAATCGGCCAATGCCAATATCGAGGGTATGATTTTGAACGGGGCTTTCTGACCACTCCCCCTCTGAAGACTCAAGGAAAGTGTAATAATCATCGGAGCCATATGTTTCCAATGGGCTTAAGGAATTACGCGACTCATAAATAGGTACATAGTTGGTATTACCCAGAACTCGGTTTTTATAATCATATGATCCGCGACCAAAGATCAACACATTTTTTAATTGCCCGTTCGTATCGTTGAAGAGCATCTTAATGAAATCGCGGATGGCGGTTACATCTTGTTTCCCTCCTGAAAACTCGTTATACACCTGATGGATAGTAACCACCTTACTGCTAACATTTGATTTTGATTGACGATGACTTGCCAATCTCTGGGCTTCACTTAAAAAATCAGGATGAGTAATAATTAGGAGTTGTGGTGTAGTCATGCCCAGGAGATTTTGGTTTGGCACCTTGCCCTCAAAGACCGGAACTTTTGCTTTATCCGATCGAAATAGTACAAATTCCTTAAGCGAGGCTGTATTCGTAGAGAAAGACAATTTATTATTAGCTAGTGAATACCCCTGATCCATAACATCGAAAGAGTTGGTCACATCCCAAAGTCTAACATCCGGGGCTGCATTATCCACTTCAAATGTGGATGTACTATTTATCAAACTGGCGGATGACCTGAAAATGGTCTGGTCTCCATAAAGTCCTAGTTTTCGCTTTAGAGTCAGAATAAAAAAATCGAGATACCCAATAGAGATGCCGGGGCTTCCTTTAGTGAATTGATAACTTATGTCCTGATTAACTCGGGTAGCAGCTCCCACAGTATTTGAATTGAAAGTAATTGTGTCCGCCTTAACTCTGCCCTTAATTCCATAGCTGGTATTAGGAATGGCTACAAGGGGTTGTGTTAGAACCGGAATGGTGTTAACCGAAACCTGAAAAGAAGTATTGGTAATAGACTGAGCCATTACGTGCGAAATCAGTTTGATGTCGGAATTTTCAACAATCCCTGAGATGTCAAATCGGATAGTAGCTGTGGTTATGGCATCGAACTGCTCGCCAAACCATTGCCGGCCCGATTTCAGGATGTTGTACTTTTCTGTTTCGTAATAGGCAATCTCATCAAAGTGATTAACAAGAGGAAAACTTCCAGGCAAATTCTCACTTTGTGTGATTCGTTTTCCCGGATCCGAGGCAATAGTTAAAAAGTAGAAATTTTTATCGGTGAATAAATTATTCTCGTAAGCAAATTGCTGCTTTTGAATATCGTAGTAGTATTTATCGGGTCCTCTGCCAAAAAAAAGTATAAAGTCCCCCGAATTAAAACGGCCATCCGATTCGCCTGAAACTTCTATGGCAATTTCCTGTAGCTGACTTGTGCGAGGCACATTATTGGATTGAGGGAGCATGCCCTGTTGCCCCGTGTAGATTTTAATATTTCGCGGGTCAATCTGATCCGGATTTATTCCCGCATTGCGAAGTTGTGTGTAATCAATTTTTATTATTCCGTCTGTAGTAACAGAGAACTTAAACCAATTGCCTGTGCCAAGCACAGAAGGGGGCTGTGCGTGGCTTTGAGCAAAACGCAATAGGCAAAGTGCCAACAGAATTATTATTTTATTTGCTCTCAACAACTTTGGTTAGTTTTTCCCGGCTCCCAATCTCAATGCATTGTGTGCTAACGAAATAATTATATACGATAGTATAATAAAAGGTAAGGCTCCGGTTTTAAAAATCAGTAAAAGGAATATCGATAGTAGGATAAAAGTAAGCCTGACCTCATTTCCTTTCCATTTAAAGTTTTTGAATTTTAAGGCAAAGAGTGCAATAGGGGCAACCAACAAGAAGGAGAAAACAAGAGTAATGGTGAGCAATCCTGCTTCTGTAAATATCAATTGTCTTAGTGATTCAGGTAAAAAAACAAGCGCAGAAAGGAACAATGCATTGGCAGGAGTTGGTAAACCAATAAACGAGTCGGTTTGTGATTCGTCTATGTTAAATTTTGCCAGACGCAAGGCCGAGAAAACAGCAATAAAAAAGGCCAAGTAGGGCATCCACCCCGCCTCCGCAGAAGTATCAATCCATTGAAACATGGCCATGGCGGGGAGCACACCAAAGGTAACCATATCCGCCAGCGAGTCCAGTTGCTTGCCAATAGGCGATGATACTTTTAACATTCGCGCCACAAACCCATCTAAAAAATCAAAAACACACGCAGCCCAAATAAAATAGGCGGGTTCTACCGGGTAGTTAAAAACACTCATTATACCCAGGCAGCCACAAATCAAATTTGCGCTGGTTAATACATTAGGAACATGCCGAAGAATCTTCATAAAATTATCGTAGGGCACAGAATGGATTTGAAATCTTCTCTTTGCCAACAGAAGTAGGGTCGCCATGACCCGGGTATACTATTACATCATCCGGTAACGCGAAAACTTTTATCTGAATACTACTTATGAGTGTATTCATGTCGCCTCCGGGTAAGTCGGTTCGCCCGATACTGCCATCAAACAATACATCGCCACCAAATAATGATTTAGACTCCTTGTGGTAAAATCCAACATGACCAGGTGCATGGCCTGGCAAAAACAAAATCTGAAATTCCACATTGCCAAACGAAATCGGCTTGCCTTCCTCCAAATACTCATCGGGTTCTGCTTCGTGGTATTGGGCGAAACCGTAGGTGGGGGCATAGGCTTTAACAGCTTTTAATACAGGCGCTTCTTTGGCGTGAATTAAAAGTGGAACCTTATACCTTTCCTTGACAAAATCGTTTCCCAATACGTGATCAATATGGCAATGGGTATTTAGCAAATATTTTACTTTGATATTTTCGGTATCAATAAACCGGGTGAGGGTCATTTTCTCATCCGGTTCGTAACAACCGGGGTCGATGATAACTCCGGATCGGGTTTCGTCATAAACCACGTAGGTATTTTCACTAAAGGGATTAAATGTAAAAGATTGAACCTGTATCATATAATTCGGTAAAAGTACGCTCTTTTCATTTAAAAATGAGGGCGGTAACGAACTGGGTGTCGTATTTTTAAATCTTAAAAAGTCGTTATTAAAACTGTTGATTATATCATTGTTGGACAAGGATTGGCAGGCTCATGTCTTGCCTTGCGTCTTTTATCAAAGGGTAAAAAAATACGGATTTTTGACCAACCAAAACAAAACACAAGTTCGGCAATCGCAGCCGGATTATTTAATCCCATAACGGGCAAGTTGATGGCTAAGACATGGCAGGCTGATCTTCTCTTTCCTGAACTTGATTTTTTTTATCGCCAGGCAGAACAAACTCTTGGGCATCGATTTTATTATCCTCAAGGAATCTATCGCCCCTTTCTTTCAGTCGAAGAACAAAATGTGTGGATGGGAAAAAGTTCAGAAGTTACCTGGGGACCTTACATTGAAAAGATTGATTCACAGAGTCTGTTTCCGCATCAGGTATATAACCCGTGGGGCGGAATTATTCTTAACAAGTGCGGCTATGTGGATGTACCCAAATTCATGAAAAGTGTATCTGACTTTTTGACCCAAACAAACTCTATTGTATATGAATATTTCAGTGATGACTTGATTCAACACCTTCCTGATGGAGTTTGTTACAAAGACTGCCGGGCTGCCGGGATTATTTATTGCACAGGGACTGACTCCATCTTTTCAAAGCAGACATCGGATTTACCCATCAGAAAATTAAAGGGTGAAACGTTAACAGTGGAAATGGAGGAAGATCCGGAAATGATTTATAACCGGGGTGTTTATATTGTTCCCCACCAGGGAAAACAATTTCGGGTAGGCGCTACCTATGAAACCCGGAATATCACCCAGGAGGTTACAATTGAAGGGAGAAGGGAGTTAGATCAAAAATTGAAGGAGCTGATAAGGATTCCCTATAAGATAGTTGATCAAAACTGGGGATTCAGGCCCACCACACCCGACCGGAGACCCATACTGGGTTCCATGCCGGATTCAAAAAATGTTATTATTTTTAATGGTTTAGGTACAAAAGGCGTTAGCCTGGCGCCCTATTTTTCGGCCCAATTGTGTAATTGGTTGCTGGGAGAGGGCAAAATCCAGCCTGAAGTCAATATCGTGCGGTTTAAATCGTTATCTTCGAAGTCCAGTGTGGCAGTATGAGAGGAATGTTACGGTTATTAGGTATTAGTTCGTTTTTGTTTCTATTTTTTGGAGCTGAGGCTCAGCAGGCCTTAGAAACATTCGGTAAAAATAGAATTCAATACAAACAGTTTCGCTGGAACTACCTAAGTTCAGAAAATTTTGATGTTTACTATTATGATGACCGCAAGAGAGTTGCGCAGGAATCTATTGAATACCTCGAAGCGGAGTTTGATCGCATTACCGACCTTATAGGTTTTTACCCTTACCAAAAGACTAAAGTATTTTTATACAATTCCGTTACCGATTTGCAGCAAAGCAATATTGGTTTAAACCATACTCAATACAGTTCTGGAGGTGAAACAGATTTTGTTAAGCCCTATGTAGAAATCGCCCATCCGGGCACGCTTGAGAGTTTCAAAGAGGAGTTGATTTACAAATTTGCAGATCTGATGCTGCATGAAATGCTATTTGGCGGCAGCTTGAAGGATATGTTTCAAAATGCTGTGTTGCTCAATTTACCTGATTGGTTTGTGGATGGTGCGTCTTTATATGTTGCCCGGGGGTGGAATGAAGAGATGGATGATTTTGCACGGCAGTTGGTTGTGGACAAAAAAAAGGGAAACAAAGCATTGAAGTTAACGGGCCACGAGGCTGCATTGGTGGGACAATCAATCTGGAATTTTATTGTTGAGAAATTTGGTAAGAGCAGCATTAACAATATTCTCAATTACACCCGAATAATCCGTAATGAGGAGAAAAGTGTACTCATTACGTTAGGGATACCCTTTAACCAACTGATGTTGGAGTGGAAGGATTTTTACGCCACCATGGAAACGCGAATTGCGCAAACGTATGTAGCTCCGGTGGATTCAACCATGTTTAGCCCAAAGCACCGAAAGACGGTGGTGTTTACAACGGTAAAGATTAGTCCGGATGGCAAAAAGGTTGCCTATGCCGAAAATGATCGCGGGAAGTTTACGATCAAAGTCAAGTCCCTTGAAAACGGCCAGGAAACGGTAATTCTCAATGGGGGCAACCGCGTGATTAAGCAGGCTGTGGATTATAAAATTCCATTGTTGAGTTGGTCGGATGCAAATACCCTGGGTGTTATTGGCGTTAAGAATGGCCAATATGTTTTTTGGCTTTACGATTTAGTTACTAAAAGTAAGTTACCCCGCGAGTTAGATCGTTTTAGTAATATTCGAAGTTTTGATTTTTCTGGGAATGGAAGACTGGCCATACTAAGCGCTGACCTTCAGGGGCAAAACGATTTATTTTTAATTAGCAGCCGCAGGGACAGAACCCGGAGATTAACCAACGATTTGTACGATGATCTTGATCCTTCCTTTATACCCAATTCCAATACGATTGTCTTTACTTCCAACCGGACTACCGATACGGTTGATACCTCAATGAAACAATACATTAAATCGAGCCCCAACTATAATCTTTTTCTTTTTAACCTCGATACAACCACGAATGTTGTAAACCGGCTGACGAATACGTTCAGCAAAGATTTTCATCCCAAGGCGCAGGATGAAAACAATTTCTATTACCTAAGTGACCAACGTGGTATTGTTAATCTGTTTAAGTACGACCGGCGAACCGGCATTTATTCACAGATCACGAATTTCAATTCAAGTATTAAGGATTTTGATTTGGATTTTTACACCCGCTCGCTCGCCCTGGTAACAACTAAAAAACTGAGTGAGGATATATTCATCATTAACAACTTTAATTTCCAACGACAGATATTTACTCCGGCTTCGCGCAGAAAGGAAATTCAGCAGGCTAAGATTGTTACTGAGAAAAGAAAGAAAGAGCCTGCTAAAAGTATGTCAATTAAGGACCTTATTAATAGCCGACTAAAAGAAAAGCAAGATACAGCACGTCAGGAGCAAAAGGTTCCCGTAGAAAAAGACACCGCGGAAATAAAGTCGAACGTAATTGATATTGAGAACTACCAATTTGAGGATGTTGTAAAGAAGGACACGATAATGCCTCAGGGTTTAAAGGAAAAACCGCTTAACACGGACGATTACGTTTTTGAGGACGAAGCGGTGAAAGCAAAGCAGCCCAGTGAGACGTTTTTGACCCGGTACATGAAGGCCCGCGAGTCGAGCCGGGTTACGGGGCCGTTTCCGTATACACCTAAATTCAGCTACGAAAATGTTGT
>JAEUUB010000834.1 GCA_016787745.1 Cyclobacteriaceae bacterium | reverse complement strand
TTTATAAAATTATGTTGCCAGGCGATTACATCGCCTTTAGACTTACAGGTGAGATGACAACCACCGACACCGGATTATCGGAAGGTATACTTTGGGATTATAAAAACTCAGACATTGCTTACTCGTTGCTTGAGCATTATGGAATTGATGCCGCACTTCTTCCCACTATTAAACCTGTATTTTCAATTCAGGGAACCCTTACCGACAAGGCAGCGGCCTTAACCGGACTTGCGCAAGGTACCATTGTTTCTTACCGGGCGGGAGATCAACCTAATAACGCGTTTTCGTTGAACGTATTAAAGCCAGGGGAAACGGCCGCTACCGCTGGAACATCAGGTGTTATTTACAGCGTAACGGATCAAAACGCGTACGATTTAAAATCGAGAGTGAATACCTTTATTCACGTGAGCAACGAGGCCAATAAAAAGCGCAACGGAGTATTACTTTGCGTGAACGGAACAGGTATTCTTAACAGTTGGTTACGTAAAAATTTAAAAAGTGGTGAGGCCCTGGACTATCCGAAAATGAATGAGATGGCTGCCAAAATTTCAGTGGGCGCTAACGGTTTAATGATGTTGCCTTTTGGCAATGGGGCGGAACGAATTCTTGAAAACAAAAGCATTCAGGCGTCCTGGCATGGATTAGATTTTAACCGGCATACCCAGGCCCATATTTTTCGAGCTGCGCAGGAGGGTATTGTATTTGCCTTGAAATATGGTTTTGAAATATTACAGACTATGGGGATTAAGTCGAGTGTGATACGAGCAGGCCGCGCGAATATGTTTCTAAGCCCGGTGTTCAGGCAGGCCTTTGTTAATGCGATGGATGTACCCCTTCAATTGTATGATACCGATGGAGCCAAAGGAGCTGCACTGGGGGCAGGTGTTGGTGCCGGAATTTATGCTGATTTTAATGAAGCGTTTCGTGGACTGAATCAACTTCACGAAGAGGTACCGGAAGAGAAGATGATTAAAGAGTATCAGGCAGCCTATCAGCTGTGGAAAGAAATTTTAATGAGTAAATTATAAGGCGAAAAAATTTAAACGAATGCATTATGAAAGTTACCAAAGGAAACAAAGAATACTTTAAAGGAATCAGGTCTGTTAAATACGAAGGAAAGGAATCGGATAACCCGCTGGCCTTCAAATTCTACAACCCTAAAAAGAAAGTAGGAAATAAAACCATGGAGCAACACATGCGTTTTGCCATTGCGTATTGGCATACGTTCTGCGGTGCGGGGGGCGATCCGTTTGGTCCGGGTACAAAAAACTTTCCCTGGGCTACTGCCAATGATCCTATTCAGCGGGCAAAAGACAAAATGGATGCTGCGTTTGAATTCATAACTAAAATAGGAGCGCCTTTTTATTGTTTCCATGATTATGACCTGATCGAAGAAGCTCCAACTCTTAAAGAATCAGAAAAGCGTCTGCGAATTATTATTGATTACGCGAAAGAAAAACAAAAGGCATCCGGAGTAAAACTTTTGTGGGGCACGGCTAATTTATTTTCAAATCCAAGATATATGAATGGCGCAGCGACCAATCCCGACTTTAACGTGGTTTGTTATGCGGCCAATCAGGTAAAGAATGCTCTCGATGCGACTATTGAATTAGGAGGTTCCGGGTATACATTTTGGGGCGGCAGAGAAGGATACATGTCGCTTCTCAACACCGATATGAAACGGGAACAGGAACACCTGGCCCGATTCCTTCACATGGCCCGCGACTACGCGAGAAAAAATGGATTCAAGGGTACATTTTATATAGAGCCTAAACCCATGGAGCCCAGCAAGCACCAATATGATTTTGATGCGGCCACTTGCTTATCATTTCTTCGCCAGTTTGATCTGATGGAAGATTTCAAACTTAACATCGAGGTGAACCACGCTACTTTGGCAAGTCATACATTTGATCATGAACTGCAGGTGGCTGCGGATGCGGGTGTGTTGGGAAGCATTGACGCGAATCGCGGTGACAACCAAAATGGTTGGGACACCGATCAGTTTCCAAATAATTTGTATGAAATAACCGAAGCTATGTTGGTTATTTTGCAAGCAGGCG
>JAEUUB010000110.1 GCA_016787745.1 Cyclobacteriaceae bacterium | reverse complement strand
TTGGCCTTTCGGGTTTAAGTTCGTACTGAAAGCGAAATTGGCTTGCGTGATTCGCCCTAATTTGCCGGCATTCCAGGCATACCGACTAATTCTTTTCTCGCTATAAATCGGATCGAGCTTGTTTTCCGGATCTCCATAATCGGTTATCACCTGTCTGTATTCATAAGGATCAAGGGTAGCGCTAAAATTTAAATTGATCTTATCATTTAAAATATTTGTATTGGCCGATAAACCAAAGTTGGCAAGCTTAAAAGAGTCGGCCAGAAAGTTATAGGAAGTACCAATGCCAAGGGTATTGAAAAGTGCAATCTTCCGGTCAATCGTATCCTTTTTGTTTCGCACTTTCATTTCAATATTATTATTAACGCTCATGTTTATGGCGCTGCTCTCTCCCGGGCTTACCGTACCATAGACAAAACCTTCATGTCTTGCCTTCAAAACTTCCGTTACATTTCCGGCCCCATCGGTGGTGGTAAAGCGTTGGTAGTAATCGTATTTCGGATCACTAAAATCAGGGCGATAACTGTAACCAATGGACGGGGTAATTACATGCCGGATTGCTTTGATGCTGCTGTTCCTGTTTCTGGATAAATGCATACCATAAATGCGGGTGGCCAGGCTTACACCTAAAGAATAATCCCATACCTGATTAAACTCCTGAATTTTTACGTTGGTATATTTTTTTGTTGAATCGTTATAACTCCAGTTGAGCTTTTCGAAGTACATCCGGTCATCGAAATTTAAACCTGGACTAAGCGTTAAATATTTCAATGCTTTAAAGGATGTGCTTAACGGAATATTATGCCGTAACCCCCGTTTGGCATTTCTGAAAAAAACAGGAAGGTTTTCAAACGTAAACGGTGCAATGCTGTCTTTTGGGTTTCCATTCTCATCGATGGCAATCATGCCCAGGTCGTTGGTGATTTGATTCGTGCCGTTCATCGAATAACGCACGTTTATGTTTTGTAGAAACATGCTGTTTATCGCGTTCTTAAATGGATAAATGTTGTTGACATTGAAGCTTAAATCCGGGAGCGGCAAATCGATCTTATTTGTGCTTAGATTCTGGCTATGGCGAAAGTTAACGCCCAAACTAAGGGGGGTACCCGGAAAAGACTTACTAAAATTTATACTGGAGCTCAGGTTTTGGGTGGTATTATCGATACGTGTGGAACTCGGGTTGGAGTTAACCCCCAGAAAATTATTTGTGTTAAAAGTAGAACTGGCCGCGTTTACGGATGCAGAAAAGCGACTGGTTCCTTTGGTCTGAGGGCTGTGATTCCATAACAATCGAAAATCTTTCGTTTCGGTAGGCGATTCTACATTATCGGTGTTGATGTTATTGGTAAAAGAAAAATTGAATGCCCCGGTATAATTATAACGTTTGTTGTAATTGGAGTTTAAGTAGAGAGCGCTACCGCCTTTTGAATAAATATCTCCGGTAACGGCCAACTTAACGTACTCGTTGATATCAAAAAAATACCCGCCCCCGCGTAAAAAGAAACCCCTTCTGCGCTCTTCTCCGTATGTTGGAATAATTATACCCGAGGCGCTTTTTCTCGGAGAAGGAAACATTCCGAAAATAAATCCCAAAGGAGTGGGGACATCAAGCAATTCCATATAAAAAGGCCCTGAAATCATTTTGTCGCCCGGGATGGCCTTTACTTTGGTCGAATGAATTCTGAAATGCGGGTGAGCAAGGTCGCAGGTGGTGTAAGAATTACCCGTAGTAAACAGTTCGTTCTTTTCGTTTTTATAGACCTGATCTCCATGTAAGAAACCATCGCCTTGTTTTGTAACTACTTCAGTAATCCTGGCCTTCCTGGTTTTAAAGTTGTAGACCATATCCTTCGTTTCATACTTTTCATCGCCATTGATAAATATTGGATAGCCCACCGCCTTGCCGGTAGAGTCGAGCCGACTATGGGCTGTAATTGTGGAAGCGTTATAGTCTATTACAATTTCTTCGGCCTGTAATTCAATAAGTCCGTACTTTACTTTGGCATCTCCATAAAGTTTAATGATTTTTTGATCGATGTTGGAATTTATACTGTCGCGTGCCGAATAAAGGATGGAAGTTTCAATTTCACTCTTGCGCTGTGCCGAATCGGCTTTTACTATAACGGTATCCTTTTTGTTACCACGAGGATCAGGCTTACCGATTGAATCCTGCTTTAGGGGCAGTTGGCCAGCCGGAACTTTAAGGGGTTGCTCCACTTGCGCGTAGCCTACATAGGAAAGCAAAAACAGAAACAGAACGAAAATGAAACGTAACACGATCCCGGCAGCCTGTAATTTGAATCTCAGGGGTTTAGCTTTTAGTGAAAAATTCACAACTTTACGCAAAGTTATTGCAAATACTTCAGACATAGGTAAGACTGTGAAGAATATCAGAATCAAGCTCCTCCTAATAGCAATAACCTTGCTATATTTTTCGGGTACTCCGCTAACCCCTGATAATAAGGTTGATGTGGTTGTAATCGATGCTGGCCATGGTGGGCATGATCCTGGAACTTCTGGTAAAGGTGCGAAAGAGAAAGATGTAGTGCTTAAAATCTCATTGAAACTGGGTAAATACATTGAGGAGAACCTACCGGGGGTAAAGGTACTGTATACGCGTAAAACAGATAAGTATGTGGAGTTTCAGGACCGGGCGGATGTGGCCAATAAAAACCATGCTGATTTGTTCATAAGTATTCATGCCAATTCGATTGTGGGAGCCAACGCCTATGGAACCGAAACTTATGTAATGGGTTTACACAAGGATAAAAGCAATTTTGAAGTGTCAAAGCGCGAAAATTCGGTAATTTTAATGGACGAAAACTACAAGGAGAAATATGAAGGCTTTGATCCAAATAGTCCGGAGTCTTATATTTTGTTTTCATTAAATCAGAGTGCCTATCAGGAGAATAGTTTACGATTTGCACAAAAAGTGGAGGATCAATTTAAGAACCGGGTAGGACGTTCCAGTCGTGGTGTAAAACAAGCTGGGTTCTTAGTTCTTTGGATGACCACTACACCCAGTGTTTTGGTAGAAACCGGTTTTTTGTCGAATAGTAAGGAAGAAAGTTTTTTAGCAAGCGATAATGGCCAGGATCTTATAGCTTCGGGAATATATAGGGCATTTAAAGAGTATAAGGCCGAGATTGAATCTATAAATTAATACGTGTGAAGAATAAAGAATTTAAGGTTGGATTATTTGTTGCGGCCTCAATTGTGCTTCTCTATTTCGGGTTTAATTTCTTGAAGGGCATTGATTTTTTCTCCAGTACCAACAAGTATTATGTTATTTATGACAATGTCGACCAATTAGCAGTATCAAATCCGGTACTTATTAACGGGTTTGCCGTGGGGCGTGTTAATCACATTCGCATAATGCAAAACAAGGACAATAAAGTGCTTGTTGAGCTTTTGATTGATTCAGATATCTTGCTGGGAGATTCGACACAAGCCATTTTGAATTCTGACTTTCTGGGCGGCAAGTCTATTTTGTTATCGATAGGCAATATCACCAAACCCCTCAATGCGAATGACACTCTTATTGCAGTGGTGGCAAAAGGGATATTGGATTTATTATCCGAAACTGCCAACCCGGTTGCTGATAACGTACAAACAACACTTAGAAAGTTTAATGTTATCCTGGACAATCTTACCAAGAACTCGCAGCAACTGGATTCTATCTTTAAAAAACTTCAGGCAACCCCCGATCTTCTTAATCGGACGTTAATTACTGCCAATGGAAAAGTGGATGAGCTTTCGGTTACGGTTAAACAGGTAGCCGACAATCTGAATGGCAGTTTGGCCGAGTTAAAGCCAACTATAGCAAATTTTAAAGTACTGTCAGATTCGTTAAAGAGATTGGAGCTGAATAAAACAGTTAAAACAGCTACCGCTACCTTAAATAAACTTAATGCCACCCTGGATAAAGTAGGTAATGGCAACAGTACAATGAGCAAACTGATGACGGAAGATTCACTGTATGTTAACTTGAATAAACTTCTGTTGAGCCTTGATACCCTTGCTCAGCATTTTGATGATAACCCAAATCATTTCATGGCACCTTTGGGTAAAAGCAAGAAGAAGATCGACCGCGACCGAAGAAAAGAGGAGGAGAAAAAGGCGAGGGCTGCACAAGAAAATAAATAGTTTCACTTAATCTGTTTTACTTATGGATCTGGAATTCAATAAAAATGAGGACCAGTTAAAGCAACTTTGCTTTCAGTTAAAAACGAAAGCTAAGAATACGCAGTTGGGCGGAGGCGAAAAGAAGATAGAGGCCCAGCATCAAAAAGGTAAACTAACCGCACGAGAACGGATCGAGTATATTATCGATAAGAATTCGGAGTTTCTGGAGGTTGGATTATTTGCGGGGGAAGGAATGTACCAGGACCTAGGGGGGTGTCCGTCAGGAGGCGTGGTTACCGGCTTGGGTTTTGTAAGGGGTAGGCAGTGCGTAATTGTTGCTAATGATGCCACTGTAAAGGCAGGTGCCTGGTTCCCCATTACAGCAAAGAAAAACCTTCGGGCACAGGAAATTGCAATGGAAAACCGGTTGCCCATTATCTACCTGGTGGATAGCGCGGGAGTTTTCTTGCCCATGCAAGACGAAATTTTTCCTGACAAAGAACATTTTGGCCGTCAGTTCAGAAACAATGCTAAAATGGCCTCGATGGGAATTGTACAAATTGCGGCCATTATGGGTAGTTGTGTTGCAGGAGGTGCCTACCTTCCCATCATGTCGGATGAGGCCATGATTGTGGATAAGACCGGCTCTATTTTTTTAGCAGGATCGTATTTGGTAAAGGCGGCTATCGGAGAAGATATTGACAACGAAACGTTGGGCGGAGCAACCACCCATTGCGAAATTTCGGGTGTTACGGATAACAAGTTTCCCAACGATCAGGCATGCCTTGATCACATTCGGAATTTATTTGATAAACTGGGTGCCACGGAAACTGCAGGGTTTAACAGGATTGCTTCAGCGCCTCCCAAATTAAAGTCAGAAGACATCTATGGCTTAATGCCAGCCGATAGAGCCAAGCC
>JAEUUB010000824.1 GCA_016787745.1 Cyclobacteriaceae bacterium | reverse complement strand
GGATGTTTTTGGTAACGTGAAGTTGACCATTACTACTGGTGCTGGTTCTGATGTAGCGCAAAGCACCCGCGCACAGGTTTACGCGTTTGTTGTCTCTGAACTTAATGCTGCCGTTGCGGATTTGCCAGATGGTAGACAAGAATATGGCAGAGCCAGCAAGGCGGCTGCGTATGCGTTGCTTTCAAGAGTTTATCTGAATGCTCACATCTATACGGCAACCTATAGTGGTGGAACGTATACACCCGGAGCTACCAAATATCAGGAAGCGATTGACGCGGCCAACATGGTATTGAATTCTGGAGTATATGCCATTACCAACAGTCTGCCTGATTATGCATCGGTATTCTCGCCTAGCAACGTGGAAAATCCAGAACACATCTTCGTAGCTCCTTTTGATGAAGCAACGGGAGGTGGAATGAATATTGCCCAAATGACGCTGCACTATCCAAGTCAGTTAACGTATAAACTAGCACAACAGCCTTGGAATGGATACTCTACTTTAGAGGATTTCTACAACTCGTATGAGGCTGCCGACAAACGCAGAACGAATAACTTCATTGTAGGACCACAGACTGACATTAATGGCAATCCTATTCTGGATTTAGCTTTTGATAAGGCCGATGAGGATGGTGCACCTATTAACTATACGCCTAAAATCAACGAGTTGGCTCCCAATGGTTCACGCCAGGCCGGTGCCCGCTTAGGTAAGTTCAGCTTTAAGATTGGCCAAAATCCAGATATGGATAATGATTTCCCTTTATTGCGCGTAGGTGAAGTAATGCTTAACAGAGCAGAAGCCTTGGCAAGATTAGGGGGTGGTTTCAACGGAGCTGCAGCCTTGCCTGATGTTAATCTTTTAAGAGCAAGAGCAGGCGTTGCTGCCTTAGGTTCTTTAACAGAAGGTCAGTTCTTGGCTGAGCGCGGCAAGGAACTATTCCAGGAGGCCTTAAGACGCACGGATTTGATTCGCTTTGGTGCCTGGGGAAATGCCTGGTGGGAGAAATCAGCCCATCCAAGCTTTGACTACCGCATCTTAATGCCATTCAGTCAGAATTCGATTAACGCTTCAGCGTCTGGTATTAAGCTTGTTCAAAACCCAGGATATCCTAATTAAGGTTTTAATTTCCTTTTGGTTTTGTAATTTTGAAAGGCGTCCAACACAGTTGGGCGCCTTTTTTATTCCCATGCGTATCACATCTTTACTTTTGCTTTTCTTTGTTTGGGCTTGCTCTAAGCATCAGGATACACCCGCTCCCTTGTTCACCAATTATACCACCCTAAGTGGAGTAAACTTCAGCAACGATCTTACCTATACCGATCAGCTAAATCCGTACACTTACAGAAATTTTTATAATGGAGCCGGAGTAGGCATTGGCGACATCAACAACGATGGATTGTCGGATCTTTATTTTACGGGCAACCAGGTGGATAATAAACTATATCTCAATGAAGGGAATTTTAAATTCAGGGACATAACCGACCAGGCTGGAGTTGCCTGTGCAGGAGTTTGGTCGACAGGCGTTACCCTGGTGGATATAAATTCGGATGGATTTTTGGATATCTATGTTTGCAAGTCAGGGAATCCAGAGGGTGCAAACCGGCATAACGAGCTATTTATAAATAATGGCGATCTTACGTTTACTGAACGGTCAAAAGAGTATGGGTTAGATGTTATTGGACTTTCGGTACAGGCTGCCTTTTTTGATTACGATAAGGATGGAGACCTGGATTGTTATCTACTAACCAATTCCTTTAAATCCATTGGTCATTATGATTTAGTTGAGAACCAACGAAGCATTCCGGATGCGCAAGGGGGAGGGAATAAATTTTTTATAAATGAGAATGGAAAGTTTCGGGATTACTCTGCGGAAGCTAAGATCTACCGGAGCAACATAGGGTTTGGGTTAGGCATTACATTGGGAGATTTTAATGAAGATACCTGGACCGACATTTTTATTTCCAATGATTTTTTTGAGCGCGATTATTTGTACATCAATGATCAGCAGGGTGGGTTTACAGAGTCATTAACCGAATATTTCAAATCCATCAGTATGGGATCCATGGGTGCTGATTTTGCCGATCTGGATAATGACGGCCAGTCTGAATTATTTGTAACGGAGATGTTACCCGATTCGCTCACCCGAAAAAAGACAAAGACAGTTTACGAAAATTGGGACAAGCATCAATTGAATGTTGCCAATGGGTATTACGAACAGTTTTCCCGAAATGTGCTACAAAAGAAAACGGGCAGAAATTCCTATGCTGAGGTAGGGAGGTTGGCAGGCGTAGCCGCATCGGAATGGAGTTGGGGAGCTTTGCTTTTCGACATGAATAATGATGGCCAGCGCGACATCTTTATCGCAAATGGCATTTACAAAGATTTGTTGGATCGGGATTATCTTGCCTATTCTGGATCGGAGGAGAATGTGCGGAAAATCATTAAGGAAGAACAAAATGCGATTTTGAAGCTCATTGATTTAATGCCTGCTTCCAAATTTCCAAATTATGCCTTTCGAAATGAAGGCGATTTAAAGTTTAAGAATTTTGCAGAGGAATGGGGTCTTGGCGAACCTATGTTTTCAAGCGGCAGTGCTTATGGAGATTTGGATAATGATGGCGATCTCGACCTGGTCGTTAACAATATTAATGCCCCTGCCGGAGTATTCAGGAATAATTCAGATTCCTCCCGATATAAAAGTATAAGTTTTACAATTTCATCAAAAGGCAAGAATACGTTTTCAGTAGGAACGCTCATCACTGCCTATTGCAGTCAAAAAATATTTACAGCTGATAATTTTGTTACCCGGGGTTTCCAAAGTTCGGTGGAGCCGGTTATTACTATTGGATTAGGGGAAGAGATCAAAGTCATTGATTCCGTCCAGATTCGCTGGCCAGAGGGTGCTCGTGCAGTCATGTATAAAGTGCCGGTCAATAAAAGACTCACGGTAAGTAAGGAAGATATTCAGGAACTTAATCAACGCAGGGAGGAACATTCGGTTGGTGAGTTTTCATTAGAACGGATTCCGCTAAAAGTATTCAAACATCAGCGAAGTGGTTTAATTGACTTTAACAGAGATCGGCTTTTACCTCATGCTTATGGCAACGAATTGCCGGCCTTGTTAAAAGGAGATGTAAACAGGGATGGCGTGGAAGAAATTTACCTGGGAGGCGGCAAAGATCAGGCTGGCATTTTTATAGGTTTTAAAAACGGGCTCAAGACATTCCAGTCCAGCGAGATAGGGAAGTATAAAATCTCTGAGGAAACTAAAGGACTTTTGCTGGATGTAGATAATGATGGTGATCTGGATCTGTATCTGGCTTCGGGAGGGAGGTTTTATTCCAGGATTTCAAATGCACTTCAGGACAGATTATTTATCAACGGTGGGAACGGAGATTTTAAGGAGGCTTCCAACGCACTGCCATTTAATGAATACTTTTCCACCAGTGTAGTGGTGGCTATTGACTTTGATAATGACGGTGATTCGGATCTTCTCGTTTGCGAACGTTTCGATCCTTTCTATTATGGACTAGGGGGCCGGGGCTTTTTATTGCAAAATAATGGAAAGGGAATTTTTACGGATGTTACTCAAAAAGTGGCGCCCGAATTAATGAAGTTGGGGATGATTACCGATGCCGAAATTGTTGATTTTGATAAGGATGGATGGAATGATATTGTTTTGGTGGGTGATTGGATGCCCATCACCCTGATGAAAAACAAACAAGGAAGCTTTGTTAAGAAGAATGAAGATTTGGGAGTTGCCAATACAGAAGGCTGGTGGAACGATATAGCTGCCGCTGATTTGAATAGAGATGGAAAGCCTGACTTTATTGTAGGCAACCATGGGTTGAATACATTCTTTAAAGCCGGTGACAGGATGTACGTAAATGATTTTGATAAAAATGGCTCTGTAGAGCAAATATTTTGTACAGATGTAAACGGCAAGTATTATCCAATTGCGGATAAGGATGAAATCGTTTCTCAGCTGCCCACGCTAAAAAAACAATTGCTCTATTATAAGGATTATGCAAAAAAATCTATCGATCAGATTTTTCCGCAGCCACTTTTATCCGAATCGAAAATATTTCAGGTAAATTTGTTGGCTTCCGTCATTCTTATGTCCGGCCCGGCAGGATATCACTTGGTTGATTTGCCTTTGGAGGCACAATATGCTCCCATTTACAGTCTTCTGATTGATGATTTCGATAAGGACGGAATTGATGACTTGATGGCGGGTGGAAATCAACTTGAGGTAAAGCCACAATTTGGCAGCTACGATGCGTCAGAAGGTTGGTATTTTAAAGGGAGATTAACGGGAAGTACGTTCACTTTTGAAAAGGGAATAGATTTGAAAATTGGGGGTCAGATTCGTGATATAGAAGTGGTTGAGGCCAATGGGATTAAGTATGTTTTATTTGCAAAATATGATGATGAATTCGAGATTTATAAAGTACTCAAGTAGCCTTATTTTCTTTGGTACTACATTAATTGGCTGTTTTCAGTCAGACTATACACGATTAGTTAAGTCAGAATTGGCAAAGGGGGTTAGGTACGACTCTTTGTTACTAGGCATTCGTTTTGGAGATACCCGAAACGATTTCTATGGAAAATGTTTTGATCTTAACAGGCAACAGCTGGTTCGTGAAGGTCCGGGCAACACGTCTGTGCAATATATGTTTACCGATTCAGTTGTTCATTCAAAACCAACCGAAATTCGGTTACTCTTTATGCCAAAGTATGATGAGCAGAATATTATTACAGAGATGAATATGGAATTCAGTTATCGGGGTTGGGCACCCTGGGTTCAGGAGTTACAATCCGATACATTGAAAGCCAAAACGATGCAGATTTTAATGAATTGGTATAAAGGAAATGATTTTGTTATGGCGCATATTCAAAACACGGATCAGCCCGTAAAAGTAGATGGAAATAGAAGGATTGTGATTTATAAGCTCGACCCTGAGCGGGTGGTTGTTAAAGTTCAGGATATACTCCACCCTATGTTCAGGCATTCAATAACAACCGGAGAATAGAAGGCATGGGTAACTTAGTATCTCCATTATTGAAAGTTGGGACCTATTGTTTTATAATAACGTTGCTCCTAAGTTGTTCACAACCAAACGAAAGAGAGCAATCAATAACTCAGTTTCAGAAAATCTCAAGTGACTCAAGTGGGTTACGCTTCACCAACACACTTACCTTCGATCAAACCTTTAATATCTATACCTATCGCAATTTTTATAACGGTGGCGGAGTGGGGCTCGGAGATATTAATAATGATGGGTTAATTGATATTTATCTGACCGCTAATCAAGGTCCGAATAAGTTGTTTTTAAATGAGGGAAATTTTCATTTTACTGACATCACGGAGCGGGCAGGGGTAGCTGGGAAAAAGGCGTGGGCTACGGGAGTAAGCATGGCCGATGTAAATGGCGATGGCTGGCTGGATATCTATGTGGCCAATTCCGGAGATATTGCCGGAGATAACAAAGAGAATGAATTGTTTATTAACAATGGAGATTTAACATTCACCGAACGAGCCAAAGAGTATGGCATAGCCGATCGGGGATTTACAACGCATGCTGTATTTTTTGATTACGATCGAGACAACGACCTTGATCTCTACATTTTGAATAATTCCTATCAGTCTATTGGTAGTTTTAATTTAAGAAAGAATGAGCGACCCAAACGCGATTCGTTGGGCGGAGATAAGTTGTTGCGAAATGATAACAATCATTTTACAGATGTGAGTGAACAGGCGGGTATTTACGGCAGCGTTATTGGATTTGGCCTCGGAGCAACGGTGGGCGATGTAAACAAGGATGGTTGGCCGGACCTGTATGTTTCAAATGATTTCTTTGAAAGGGATTATCTCTACATAAATAA
>JAEUUB010000100.1 GCA_016787745.1 Cyclobacteriaceae bacterium | reverse complement strand
TCTAGCTTCAATATTGCTATCAAAGTTACCGTTCGTCTTGCATGTATTAGGCCTGCCGCTAGCGTTCATCCTGAGCCAGGATCAAACTCTCCATAGTATGCTCTTTAGCTCAAAGTGTAAAGCTCAAAAGCTTAAAGCTCTTTAACTAAACCTTTGGCCAAGGCTTTCAGCTTTCTGCTTTCCAGCTTTCAGCTTATGCCCTATGTCATTTAATCCTCGGTCCTCATTAATTTTTCATTCCCTCTGATTTCGCAATCAAAAGTCTCTTAAAGAATCAACTCGAATATACCCTCCATCGAGTATATCCGGGTCCGCTATCAATCTCCATCTATTCAAAGAACGTGTGTTCTACTTCTCTAAACCTTTAAAAGGCCTAAACTTTCAAACTCTTTGTGGTTACAACTTAAAATTCTTCGAAAGAACCCCAAATCATCCCAAAAATCCCCTTTTCGTTCAAAGGGAGTGCAAAGGTACTTGTTAGAGGGGTTTCTGCAATATTTGCGTTAAAGATTTTTACAAAAAAGACGCTTTTCGGGCTCTTATTACATAACTATCTGATAATCAGAATAAGAATTTAAGGGTTTTTTCGCTTAAAAAGGGGCACTGTGCTGCAAGGCTCGCCAAACATAATGCTTGAGGCAACAGCACGAAGTTGGGCGGTAGCTTCAACATAAGCAGTTACGGGTACATCGACTTTACTGCATCCTTTAACAACCACTTTTGCATTATGATATTTATTCCAATCCACTTTGGATAACGCTTCCGCAAACAAGACTTGCTCTAAGTCTTTTAGTGTTCCAAATGTTATGTACCGTGCGTAAGGTTGTAACGAAACTGAAATCAGCATAAAGGCCCATGTAGGAACAATGGCATCGGCCGAACAGGTTATTGCGACAAGTTTGTCTTTGTATAGCGCCCAATCATGCGACTTAATGTAATCGCGAAATTCCTTCTCGCGCAAAACCAATTCCTGAAAAAGCAAAATTTTTAAATCAAACAACACTCTTTCTCCAGGGGTATATAGTTCTTCCAGATCGAACGTAACTAACTGACTGTTGCTAACCTTATTTACAATTTCCTTTTCCATGATTCTCTTAACACGATTAAACCAAATTAGGTTTTCTGATTAAAAAGTCTTTCAGATAAAACGGCTCAAAGGATTCCACATCTTCACAGGAAGATTGAACCCATTTCTCATATCCCAAATGCCCAAGCGGAATTGCATCCGGGACTAACCCGTTTATAAATCGTGCGTTTGGATGCTGAATAACTTCCTGACATTTAACCGATCCTTCGCCAAAAAAGAAAACTTTCTTTTTGTCCAGAATCTCGCTAAAACTCTTTTGATCAAGAATTTTTGCCTCCGTAGGGGCAATCTCTTGCAAATCAAAATCAACCAGTTTGCAATAGACTTCCATTCTACGCGCATCCAGCATGGGACACAAAAGATTTTCTTTGACACTAAGAGTTGGGCTACCGGATTGATTGCCCTGCAAATAATTTTTTGCCTGAAAGGCCAGGAGATCAAGCGTGTTGATTGCAATCAAGGGAATCTTCAGCGCATAACAGAAACCTTTTGCCGTGGCCACTCCTATTCTAAGCCCTGTATATGACCCCGGACCTGAGGCTACCACAATCGCCTTTAAATCGGATGGTTTACTATTCGCCTCCGCCAATACTTCCCGAATCATCACTGCCAATTTTGATGCGGCCGATCGAGGTGTATTGATTTGGCGCGAGGCAAGAACAATCTCCTTTTGGTGCAATGCCACCGAACATGCCTGTGTGGATGTTTCCAGGCTAAGTAACAGCGCCATTAGTTTGGTGAAAGAAGTTTTTTATATGCCGCAAGATCTGCCAGAATCTTTTTTGCTTCAGTAATCTCATTGTCCTCCTCTATCGAGATCTCGATCTGCCCTTTTGCGAGCCGATAATGAAATGCAATTTCCTGCTCAAGAATTTTTATCAGTTCCGGTTTAAACCGTATTAATGCAGAATTTTTATTCTGATCAATTTTGGCTTTAAGTTCGTTTAACGGAGATTTTAATTCATCGTAATATTTTTCCTTTTTGGCCGTAGCTACCAATTCGTCTGCTTGCTGATCAAGTTCAGTCGTGTAAGAAATTTTTTGCCCTTTTATCCATTGCACAAACTTCTGATATTCCTCATCACTTAATTTAAAATCCTTCATAGATGCAGGAGCCGGGTGCTCGCCACAATATTTGGTGGCGTACTCAAATACATAACCCGTACCCACCAGTTCAATAACCGCTGAACCATACGTAGGTCCTTCAATGAAAATATCAGGATCGAGCCCTGCACCGTCATAAACCTTTCTGCCAGCCGCTGTTTTAAATTCTCTTTTTAATGAGTCAGGAAATTTGTTTACCGTGCCATCACTTTTTCGATGTTCATAATCAAGCGCCTGAATACAGCGTCCGCTGGGAATATAATATTTAGCCGTTGTCACTTTCAATTGCGCATTATAGGCAAGTTGCCGTGTCGTTTGAACAAGGCCCTTTCCAAATGTTTTTTGACCGACTAAAATGGCGCGGTCGTAATCCTGAAGCGATCCCGCCACAATTTCAGATGCGGAAGCACTTCCGCCACTGGTAAGCACAGCTATTGGAATTTCGGTATCTAGCGGATTGTTCAATGTATTATACGTTTTGTTCCAATCAGGCACTTTACCCTTTGTTGAAACAACTTCCTTTCCCTTTGGGATAAATACATTCACAATATTAACAGCTTCATATAGGGAACCACCAGGATTATCGCGCAGATCAATGATTAACTTCTTTGCTCCTTCCTGCTTCAACTTATTTACAGCCTCTTCCACCTCTTTTCCAGCACCGGGTGTAAATTCGTCCAGTTTAATATATCCAATGTCGGGGCTAACTATGCCTTGATAGGTAATGTTAGAAATCTTTATCTTCTCGCGTATTAGTTTGAACTTACTATTTTCTTTTTGTCCGGCTCTTTTTATTTCTACCTCTACTTCGGTTTTGGGTTTGCCTTTCAAAAGGGAACTCACTTCGGATGTTGATTTTCCCTGCACATTCTTGCCATCTACAGAGATAATCTCATCGCCTACATGTAGGCCCGCTCGCTCTGCCGGAAATCCAACATATGGATTTGTAATCACTGTTTTTTTATTAACGATTCCGATTAACGCACCCACACCGGCATATTGACCTGTGGTTTGGATGCTAAATGCTTCGAGGTCTTCCTCGGGGATATAATCCGTATAGGGATCCAATTGATCCAGCATGCCGTGAATGCTGTTGTCAATCAATTTCTTTGGACTAACATCATCCACGTAATACGCATTAACTTCTTTGAACAGGGTAGCAAAAATGTCAAGGCTTTTAGCTATGTCAAAATATTTCTCGCCAGGTACCTGAAAAGCCAAAACCATTAAGGCCATTACCAGCACCGCACCCACTAATTTCAATTTCCTCATCATTATCACCTTAGAGATTCCAATTTCTGAATTTTTTCCAGCACAAGAAAGACTTTATTCTTGATCTCCCCGAACGGAAGTACATCCTTGGCAGTATAGTTAAACGAAAAAATTCCCTTTTCAGGGATATTTGAAATGATTTCTTTCTGAAGTCTATACGATTCGCGTATTCGCCTCCGGATGAGATTCCTATCTATTGCGCGTTTAAAGTTACGACTTGGTACAGGAATCAGGATCTGATTAACCGCCCGATCAGTTTTATCCGGATTTGGAATGTACAGTACCTTAAAAGGGAACAAATAAAAAGAGGAACCCTTTTCGAAGAGTTCCTGTATTAATTTTTCTTTTGAAAGCCTTTCCGCTTTTGTGAAGGTGAAC
>JAEUUB010000758.1 GCA_016787745.1 Cyclobacteriaceae bacterium | reverse complement strand
TTTGGAATGATCAGGTTATCGTACGGGCCGCAGAGCGCGCTGGTAGATTTGAAAAAGATTATCGGTTCCGGAGGTAAGGGCATCTTTGATTCTAAAGCGTGCTTTGTATAGTTTAAGCCAACACAAATTATTTTTGATGGTCGCTGGATGCAAGGTCCTATTCGGGAGTCTTCTTTAATGGCTGTCAATGAAGATTTATTTTGATCCAGCCATTTTTGCAGTCGTGGTAAGCCATCTTTCTCAAAAAAACTTTCGCCATAATCTTCCCCAAAGGAAGATGCGTTTAACATTTTGCCGTCTAATAAAATGCCCGGCTTTTCTGAACCAGGGTCTCCAAATCTAAATAACTTCATGAATTATGTATTTAATCGTGTAAAACCGCCATCGATGGGATAATCAGAACCCGTTACAAATGATGCCTCGTCTGAGCATAAGTACAATGCCAGGCTCGCTATTTCGTCAGGATTTGCCATGCGGCCAATGGGTTGTGTCTTTGCCAGTTTTTCGAACATTTCTTTCTCTCTACCCGGATAATTTGCTTTTATAAATCCATCAACAAAAGGGGTGTGAACGCGCCCGGGAGAAATGCAATTGCACCGGATACCCTCGTTAATGTAGTCCTTGGCAACAGAAAGAGTCATAGACAAAACAGCTCCCTTTGTCATGGAGTAGGCAAACCGCTCATTCAAACCTAACCCGGCCGCTACAGATGCCAGGTTGAGAATTACACCTTGACGTTGTGTCTTCATGTATGGAACAGCAGCTGCCATGGAATTATAAACTCCTTTTATATTTACCTGATAGAGCCGGTCAAAGTCTGCTTCTGTGGTAGTGTCTAATTTTCCGATGTGCGAGATCCCTGCGCTGTTAACCAGGATATTAATTTTTGAGGAATCAGCGATAATCTGATTCATAGTCTGGATGACTTCCGTTTGTAGCGAAACATTGCACGAATAGACTTTCGCTGAATGGCCCGCTTTCAGAATTTCCTTCGAAACAGATTCGATAGCTTGCTGGTTAAGATCAAGTAAACAAACGTGCGCTCCCTGTCGGGCAAATTGAATCGCGATAGATCGGCCAATGCCGCTGCCGGCTCCCGTAACAACCGCTACTTTTTTTGCGAGGCTAAAAGACATTACGTATGAATTAAGTTCTATCTGGCAATTTGCTTTCTTAAAAATTCCCGCATTTTTTCGGTATCGTAATTTCGGGTACCCACCACTTTCATGGCAATTTTTCCTTCCTTGTCAATTACAAAAGTTGTTGGAATAGAAGGTACCTGAAGTTG
>JAEUUB010000757.1 GCA_016787745.1 Cyclobacteriaceae bacterium | reverse complement strand
TACCATCTCAATGGCGTCTCTTAGTTGATTCGGGTAGATTAAGATGTCGTATGTGAAGTTCTTTGCTGTTAAGGATTTAATCCCACGATTAAATTCTCTGCTTGTTAAAAAACCGCTTGGCTCAGCCTGGGCAATATGTCGAAAGCCTTTTAGTTTTTTAAAACTTCTGAAGTGCTGCAGGCGCTCATCTAATGTATCTGACAGTAAGTCAACCCAACCTACAACCCCCGTCACAAAGGTATGATCGTTAGCTAAGGAAAGAAGAAACTCTGTTTCAGCCTCCGATTGATCGGCTTGCACTGCCACACAGCCCACCACATCATTTTGTTTATATACAGCGGCAAGATGGTCCGGAAGGAAATCACGTTGAATGAATTTCATTTCATCGGTGATCCAGGCATCTCTTACAGGATTATAAATCCAAAAGTGCTGATGCGCGTCTATAATGGAAGCGGAATTGATGTTTTTAGATTCATCCATGAAAGGTGAGTCATATCGCTTCCTGTCGCTGTTCACCAAGGCCTTCAATCCCCAATTCAATAACATCGCCCTTCTTTAGATAAAGGGGCGGGTTAAATCCGAGCCCCACGCCAGCGGGTGTTCCTGTAGAGATAACATCTCCAGGTAACAAAGTCATGAACTGACTGATATAGCTAACAAGGTAAGGGATTTCAAAAATCATGTCATCGGTGTTGTTATCCTGCATCATTTTGTCATTTACCTTCAACCACATGTGCAGGTTGTTGAAGTCTGCAACTTCGTCTTGGGTAACAAGGTAAGGCCCCATAGGCGCGAAGGTGTCGCAACTCTTTCCTTTTACCCATTGTCCGTTTCGTTCTAATTGAAATTCACGCTCGCTGTAATCATTATGAAGGCAGTAGCCAGCAACATAATTCAAGGCCTCTTTTTCATCGACATAACTGGCCTTCTTTCCAATAACAACTGCCAGTTCAACTTCCCAATCTGTTTTAGTGCTGTTTTTTGGAATGATCAGGTTATCGTACGGGCCGCAGAGCGCGCTGGTAGATTTGAAAAAGATTATCGGTTCCGGAGGTAAGGGCATCTTTGATTCTAAAGCGTGCTTTGTATAGTTTAAGCCAACACAAATTATTTTTGATGGCCGCTGGATGCAAGGTCCTATCCGGGAGTCTTCTTTAATGGGTGTCAATGAAGATTTATTTTGGTCCAGCCATTTTTGTAATCGTTGTAGGCCATCCTTCTCAAAAAAACTTTCACCATAATCTTCCCCAAAGGAAGATGCGTTTAACATTTTGCCATCTAATAAAATGCCCGGCTTTTCTGAACCGGGGTCTCCAAATCTAAATAACTTCATGAATTATGTATTTAATCGTGTAAAACCGCCATCGATGGGATAATCAGAACCCGTTACAAATGATGCCTCGTCAGAGCATAAGTACAATGCCAGGCTCGCTATTTCGTCAGGATTTGCCATGCGGCCAATGGGTTGTGTCTTTGCCAGTTTTTCGAACATTTCTTTTTCTCTACCCGGATAATTTGCTTTTATAAACCCATCAACAAAAGGGGTGTGAACGCGCCCGGGAGAAATGCAATTGCAACGGATACCCTCGTTAATGTAATCCTTGGCAACAGAAAGAGTCATAGACAAAACAGCTCCCTTTGTCATGGAGTAGGCAAACCGTTCATTCAAGCCTAACCCTGCCGCTACAGATGCCAGGTTGAGGATTACACCTTGATGTTGGGTTTTCATGTATGGAATAGCAGCTACCATGGAATTATATACTCCTTTTATATTTACCTGATAGAGCCGGTCAAAGTCTGCTTCTGTAGTGGTGTCTAATTTTCCGATGTGCGAGATCCCCGCGCTGTTAACCAGGATATTAATTTTTGAGGAATCAGCGCTAATCTGATTCATGGTCTGGATGACTTCCGTTTGTAGTGAAACATTGCACGAATAGGCTTTCGCTGAATGGCTCGCTTTCAGAATTTCCTTCGAAACAGATTCGATAGCTTGCTGGTTAAGATCAAGTAAACAAACGTGCGCTCCCTGTCGGGCAAATTGAATCGCGATAGATCGGCCAATACCGCTGCCGGCTCCCGTAACAACCGCTACTTTTTTTGCGAGGCTAAAAGACATTACGTATGAAATAAGTTCTATCTGGCAATTTGCTTTCTTAAAAATTCCCGCATTTTTTCGGTATCGTAATTTCGGGTACCCACCACTTTCATGGCAATTTTTCCTTCCTTGTCAATTACAAAAGTTGTTGGAATAGAAGGTACCTGAAGTTG
>JAEUUB010000688.1 GCA_016787745.1 Cyclobacteriaceae bacterium | reverse complement strand
CGTTTGCAATGCTTTTCCAATAGCGGCAACAGCAGAATTACTTTTTGGCGAGCAGGCAAGGTAGGTAGCACATTGCGACATGATAATCTGCGCCTCCGGATACCCTATCATCGTTACGGCTTGAAAGGTAGAGGTAGCCATTACCAATGCAGTGGGGTTGGCATTACCAATGTCTTCCGATGCAAGAATAAGCATTCTACGCGCTATAAACTTAACATCCTCACCTCCTTCAATCATCCGGGCCAGGTAGTAAACCGCAGCATTTGGATCGCTGCCGCGGATAGACTTGATGAAAGCCGAAATTATGTCGTAATGCTGCTCGCCACTTTTGTCATAGATCGCAATGTGTTTCTGTGCCACATTCATCACCAGTTCATCGGTAATAAGCACCTCACCCGGTACCGCCTCACTGATTAATTCAACCAGGTTTAAAAGTTTGCGTGCATCTCCGCCTGAAATATTTAATAACGCCTGATGTTCTGAGATTTTAATCACTCTTTTTTTGAGAGTAGAATCTTTTGAGAAGGCCTGCGCGATAAGTTTAAGAAGATCTTCCTCGGTTAATGCTTTTAGTGTATACACCTGGCAACGGGAAAGCAAGGCGGAATTAACTTCGAAGGATGGATTTTCAGTGGTTGCACCAATTAACGTAATGGTTCCTTTTTCCACCGCGCCTAACAACGCATCCTGTTGCGATTTATTGAATCGATGGATCTCGTCAATGAAAAGAATTACGCGACTTATCCGCTTAGCCTGATCTATTACATCGCGAACATCTTTGACTCCTGCGCTTACCGCGCTAAGCATGTGGAAGGGTCGCTTTACTTCATTGGCAATGATATTAGCGATGGTAGTTTTTCCAACTCCGGGGGGGCCCCATAAAATCATGGACGGAACATTTCCAGTTTCGATAGCCCGCCTGATTATTCCATGGGATCCTACTAAATGCTCCTGCCCGATTAAGTCTTCGAGCTTTGCGGGACGCATGCGTTCGGCCAAAGGCGATGTGGAATTTAGTAACATTCGTTATTAGGAAATATCCTTTTAAAATATTGATCCGGTAAAACAGAAACTAGTGTTTCCTTCCTTCTCAGAAACAAGTTGAAGGGAGTAATTTCTCATTTGTCCATAATTTTTTTCACTGTATGTGAAGTTTTGTCGAGATCAGCCTCTTCTACCTCATTTAGAGAGAAAGCTTTTTGAACTCGGCCAATGTCTTCTCCAACATGCTATCATCAAAGTCCAGATGGGTAACGAGGCGTATTTCTTTATCTCCAAACTTGATGGCTTTGATTTGTTGTTCTGCCAGTTTTGATAAAACCTGTTCGGGAGTAATTGAATCGGCCACCGAGAAAATAACAATGTTTGTATCCACCGGCATTACCGATCTAATCCACGAAATTTTTGAAAGGGCTTTGCCTAGTTCCGCAGCCCGCGCATGATCTTCTTTCAACCGACCGATATGATTATCCAATGCATATATTCCGGCAGCCGCCAGAAAGCCCGCTTGCCGCATACCTCCTCCTAACGCCTTCCGCATTCGTCTGGCTTTAGACTCAAATTCTTTTTTGCAAACCAACACGGAGCCAACCGGTGCGCCTAGTCCTTTCGACAGACAAATGGATATTGTGTCAAAATACTTTCCATACTCTTCGGCTTTATCTTTTGTTTCTGTTAAGGCATTGAACAACCGGGCGCCATCCAAATGCATGCGTAACCCTTTGCTGCGGGCAAACTGGCTGATCTTTTTTATCTGGTCAAGGGTATAAAAACTTCCCGCTTCGCGTACCACCGTATTCTCCAGGGCTACGACTGAAGTTATCGGCTGGTGGGCATCCTGTGTGTTATTGATGTTGGGTTCAATTTCATCAACCGAGATTCTTCCCCGATCCCCATTCAATAACCGTACACTTACCAGGCTATTTCCTGCCAGGCCACCTCCTTCATATTTATAGATATGTGCTCCTTTATAACAGATTACCTCATCATAAGGGGTGGTGAGAATTTTTATTCCAATCTGATTGGTCATGGTGCCCGAGGGGCAAAAAACCGCGCTATCCATCCCCAACAGGGAAGCGCATTTACCTTCCAGTTTTGTAACACTTGGATCTTCTCCAAACACATCATCCCCCACTTCAGCATGCATCATGGCAGCATGCATGGCGGGAGTTGGCTTTGTTACCGTGTCGCTTCGTAAATCAACAATCATGCGTTATTCTTAAAAAATTCAAGTTACAAAAACAGCCCTTTAAACAGATTAACCCAAAAAAAGTCACTAGACTTTTTTTGCACTACGTGCTGATGATTGAAAATGAAGTACCTGCAGACATTTCATTAAAGTAAGATTTAATTTCATTTTCAATATCAGGGTTAATCCTGGTATTCCTGACGACTTTTTCAGGAATCATCACGTGTAGGGAGAAATTGTAAGTCCTATTGTCAATTTTAGGATTAAGTTTCGGGGTATTTGGTTTTTATCCCTTATGGTTCTACTTTTGTCCCTCCAAATCGCGGGGTGGAGCAGTTGGTAGCTCGTTGGGCTCATAACCCAAAGGTCACAGGTTCGAGTCCTGTCCCCGCTACAGACATAAATAGTAAACCCTTGTAAATCAATAAATTTACAAGGGTTTTGTTTT
>JAEUUB010000681.1 GCA_016787745.1 Cyclobacteriaceae bacterium | reverse complement strand
GAATGGAAGAAAAACCGCGGACCGCACACCTACAATAAATCGGAATTTGCCGGCAAGAATTCCATTCCACACTTCCACTCGCTCATTGTCTGAAAACTTCGAATGATAAACGCCCATTTCACTGCCAAACATTTTTTTTAGCCGATGAACAATTTGCGTTGTTAATGCAATTTCGGGCAATAGATACAAAACCTGCGTTCCCCCTTGCAGGGCCTTGCGGATAAGATCTATATAGATTTCTGTTTTACCGCTACCCGTTACGCCTTGCAGGAGCGTGGTGTTCCTTGTTTCAAAACGGTGCATGATTTCATTGCGTGCCTGTTCCTGCAATTCACTCAGCAACACAGGGTGCTCGTGCTCCTTGTCAGGAAATCCAAACCGGGGCACAATCACTTCAAACTCTTCTAAAATTTTATGCTTGATTAATGTGTTCACGGAAGATTCTGAGAGCTCCGTATCGAACAAGCGAGCTTTGGCTATTCCACTTTGGTTAAGCTCAGGATGTGAAAACACGGGTATTTCCTGCAGGTATTTTAGTAGAACCGCTTCTTGTTTTGGTTTGGTTGACAGAGTTTCGAAAAGAGCTTCCAGATTTTTTTTGGACAGATAGGTAGAATGGATGCGCAGGTGTTTCTCGGTTCGGGGCTTAAATTTTTCTTTCACTTCTTCGTAGAGAATGATCGCTTCTTTGGCGGATAAGGATTTTAAAAGATGATAAATCGATTTTGTATTTAAAAGTTTAGCTGCCTCGGTGTACGTGAGTGTTCCACCCTTCAACCGGTCCAGAAATACTCGCTCCTTTTCGGAGAAATCGAAAGTAGACGTTTCCAGATCAAACCCGGGTCGCAGTTGAACCATCGATTCACTTGAGAGCTTAAGCCCCGAGGGCAAGGCAGCCTGTATTACTTCGCCCATAGTACAGAGATAGTAATCGGCCATCCATTGGTACAAGGCAAACTGCGGCTCGAAGATTACTTCACTCGTGTCCAATACCTCTAAAATGTACTTGGCTTCATAGTCCTTAGGCGGGTGATGATGTAGTTCGGCAACTATGCCCGTCAGGATTTTCTTCTGGCCAAAGGGTACAATAACCCGCTGCCCTTTTTTTATTGTCGAATTGTAGGCGACAGGAACCCGGTAGGTAAAAAATTTTGGAATAGGCACAGGCAGAACCACTTCGGCAAAAAAAGTATCTCCTGCAGGGGCATCAAATAAATCGGCACCGGGTTTATCCATCATGTGATGTCGCTAAGTTAACTGAATTCGGGGTTTCTTTTAATGGGCTCTAATTTAATGCCGCGGCAGAATGAATTTAATTTTATTATCCTTTGTTGCTTGAAACTGTTAGTACGATTGAATGACAGTATGTATAATTGTTTATGAGTGAGTTGAGGGTATTTAAACAAGCAATGGATGATTTACCATACTCGGAAATGGCACCGGCCTTGTTTATCGGACATGGCAGCCCAATGAATGCCATAGAGCGTAATGAGTACAATCAATCCTGGGCTACACTCGGTAAAAAACTACCCCGACCCAAGGCTATCCTGACTATCTCCGCCCACTGGCTTACGCGCGGTACCCGCGTAACAAGTATGGAGCAACCTAAAACAATTCACGACTTTGGCGGATTTCCACAAGTTTTGTTTGATCAGCAATATCCTGCCCCGGGTGCATCCGATTTTGCAGCCTTAACACAAGAATTGGTCACAACCACAAACGTGCAATCCGATTTTGAGTGGGGACTTGATCACGGCACCTGGAGCTTTTTGTTGCCCATGTACCCGAAGGCCGATATTCCGGTTTACCAACTTAGCCTGGATTATTACAAACCCATGGGTTATCACTACACATTAGCCTGCGAACTTCGCGAACTCAGAAAGAAAGGAGTAATGATTATTGGAAGTGGCAACATTGTTCACAACCTGGGGATGATTAATTTTTCGGGGAATCCCTATGATTGGGCTGTGGAATTTGACGAGAAAATTAAATCGTTTCTTGACGTGGGGAATCATGAGGGAATTATCCGATACGACCGGTTAGGGGCAGTAGCAAAACTGGCTGTGCCCACGCACGATCACTATCTGCCATTGCTTTATGCCATTGCCCAACAAGAAAAGAACGAGGCGCTTACTTTTTTTAATGAAAAAACTGAATTGGGATCAGTTAGTATGCGATCTTTTATTTTATCGTAAATTCTTTTTTTGGTCTGGGTCTTACAAGTTTAAATGCCTATTGATATAAGGGCAGGCCTCTTTATTTTTTATAAACTCACATTCATTTACATAATTTCCTTTTCCGGGCCCGTGCATTATAAAGCTCCATTTGCCCCCCTCACGAAAGTCAAATTCATTCAATGTATTGGTAAATCCATTGGGCCCCACCAATTTTTAAGATGATCAGGTTCGGACCATGCCCGAAAAGCAATTTCAATGGGTACATTTATTATTCGGGAACAGACAATTTCGCAATTAGGTCCTGTTGTTGGAATTTCGGTTGCCATAAGGGATTCTATTTGTCTTTACTCTTTAATTAAGTGTCTTTTTCTTTTTTGCTTAGTTTTTCAATTGCATACCGAAGCATGGTTTGAGGCATTGTTGTCGCATGATGTTCGATTGTCGTATCATAATTTCGGATTGACGATTTATTTAAATGACATAACTATCGTAGTTATTTTTAAGTATTATTGTTTTCTATAACCGAAATGGATTTTTGTAATATAATAGAATTTGGGATTGTAATTATTTCGCCAGATTCCGTTTTAAGATGAACAAAAAAATAAGTTAGGTCACTGACTTCTCCCTCGAAGGGGTAATCTTTATCTAATACTTTTATCGTAGAACCTATTTTTATGGGATGGTTAAAAAACAACAATAAGCTTGATGTAACATTTGA
>JAEUUB010000623.1 GCA_016787745.1 Cyclobacteriaceae bacterium | reverse complement strand
CTCCTGCTCATGATGTCTTGCGCTTCCTACAAGCAAAACATCATGTTTAAATCAACCGATGAGGTTCAATCCGAGCGTATTAACAAGGCCATTAGCTCAGTTGAAAAAAATTACCAGATTCAAAAAAATGATTTGCTGGGTCTGGAAGTTTATTCGAATAAAGGGGAGCGACTGATTGATCCTAATCCGGAACTTAGTCAAACAAATGGAGTCGTTCAGGAGGAAGATAAAGATGAGCCGGTGTATCTCGTAGACCTAAAGGGGGTTGCGCGGTTTCCGATGGTTGGGGAATTAGCTCTTGAGAATTTTACACTCCGCCAGGCAGAGGAAATTTTAGAAAAAGAATACGCCAAGTTTTTCAAAGAACCCTATGTACTCCTTACGTATAAAAATAAACGAGTGATTTTACTCGGGGCCCTGGGCGGGCAAGTAATCCCTCTTGAAAACGAAAACATGGATTTACTGGAGGTTCTGGCTCTGGGGAAAGGAATTAATAACGACTCAAAAGCGCAGAACATTCGGCTTGTTAGAGGCGAGCGCGTCTTTGAAATTGACTTAAGTACCATTCAGGGTTTTAGAGAAGGAAATGTAATTATTGAACCCGGGGATGTTATTTATGTGGAACCTGTACGCAGACCTGTTAGTGAAGCTTTGCGCGATTATTCGGGGGCCCTTAGCTTATTGGTAAGTTTAACAACATTATTAATCGTACTTCAAAGCTATTGATTGGCGTAAATTCTATGGATACAAAATCTCCTTATACAGCCGATAGCATTGATTTTGAAAAACTGACAGCCGTTTTCAGAAAGCATTTAGCATGGCTTATCCTCATATTCTTTGCAACCAACCTGGGAGCCTATATCTATATCCGATACACCAAAGATTTATTTGAATCAGAATCAGAACTTAAGTTGGATATAAAGCGCGATGCAACCGAACTCGGGATTAAGCCCCTGATTGAAGATCAGAATCTGAATATTGTGTCGGGCGAAATTGAGCAAATAAAATCCAAGCTATTCTTCAGCAAACTTATCGATTCACTGGACTTAGCCGTTAGCTATTATAGCGTGGGTAAAGTTTTGAAGGATGAAATGTATAAGCGATCTACTTTTACTGTATCGCTGTCATCCGTTAACAAATCGCACTACGATATACCCATCTACTTTGATTTTGTAAATCAAAACCAATATTCAATCCTTGTCGACAACTCCGGAAGTAGCCCAGTTATCGGAACCTTTGGTGTTCCTCTGGAATTTAATGGAACCGTACTTACTGTTGTGAAATCAAAATACTTTGTTGAGAACGATGGCAATGATTACTACTTTGTAATAAACAGCAAGGCAAGTCTTATTGAATATCTTTCCAAGAATATTCAGGTTGATCCGCTTAACTTTAATGCCAACACCATCCGGATTTCATTCCAGGATCATAATGCCTTGAAGGCACATGAGATTGTTAATAAAATTGATTCTCTGTATATCACCTATAGCAATCAACAAAAAAACCTGGCCAACAAGCAAAAGATCGACTGGTTAAACAACGAATTGGCGCAAGTGGAAATCCGCATGGAAGGCTTTGAAGATTATTTTGAAAACTTTACGCTAAAAAATAAAAGCAGCGATTTGACGCTTGATCTGAAAAGAACCATTGCCGCAATTAATAAAGTAGACTCACAGCGGTACGAACTCAACAAGAAGGTTATAGAATTAAATGCCCTGTTAGAGGAAATTCAATCGGGCAGAATCGCCACGGCCAATCAGCATTACAAATTTCTACCCGACTACCTCAATGTTAGAATTGAGGATCTGAGTAAGATTACCCATGAACGCAATCAACTCACCCTTGCCTACAACGAAAACACATTTGCCTTCCGGCAAAAAGAGCAGGAATTGAAAACGCTACAGGATTTTTTGTTCAATCAACTATTAGAAATAAAAAAAGATTGGCTTAGCTCATTGGCTGAATTAAGTAAAAGAAAAAATCAGCTGGAAAAGGAGTTTGCCGAAATGCCAGATAAGAGCACCCAGTTCTCAAAGAATCAAAGGTATTACAAACTCTATGAGGAGTTTTATTTATCGATGATGCAATCCAAAGCGGAATTTGAAATAGCGCAGGCAGGCAGTGTTCCCGATTTTAAAATATTGTCTTCCGCCACACTTCCGGTTGTGCCCATCTCGCCAAAGAGATACCTGATTTTAGGAATTGGGTTTGTGGCGGGTATTGTTCTCAATTTTTTTCTCCTGGCACTTCTCTATGTAGTCAGCAATAAAATAACAAGCGTTAAAGAGATTGAAGCGGGAACCCAAATACCGTTACTGGGCATGATCCCCTCTTCGCGCCATCGTGTGGAGTCCTTGTTTCATGTTATCGATAATCCCAAATCAATAGTGAGTGAAGCCATCCGGACTCTTCGCACCAATCTGGAATTTTTCAATACCGGAAATAAGAGTAAAGTAATTACGATTACCTCAACGGTATCGGGGGAAGGAAAATCTTTTTTGGCCATGAATCTGGGTGGTGTACTGGCCATGTCGCGTAAAAAAGTAGTGCTTATCGATTTGGATATGCGCAAACCCAAAGATGAAAAGTATCCGGCTGGTAACGACTTAACGAAAGGAATGAGCACCATTCTGATTAAAAAAAATACCTGGACAGAATGTGTTACCAAAACCTCCCTTGAAAATTTTGATTTCATCCCCTCAGGTCCTCACCCGCCTAACCCTTCAGAACTGTTGCTTAATGGTGAATTTACGGATGTTATTGATGCCCTTAAGGAGGTTTATGATTTTGTAGTAATTGACACACCGCCTGTAGGATTAGTGACCGATGGTATTATGGCCATGAAGCGATCCGATTTATCGATTTATGTGTTTCGGGCAAACTACTCTAAGAAAGTATTTATGGACAACTTACGCAGGATCATCAACATAAATAAGTTAACCCATGTTTCCAGTGTGCTTAACGCGCTGCCCGTCAATGATCGGTATTATGGGTATTATGAAGACCGCACAGGGATTAAGCAAAATTGGAAAAACATACTTCGTTTCCGGTGATTTCCTTCTTTCGATCTAAAAGTAAATTTAAAAATCCCTTAACCACCGACATGCATTCGCATTTGTTGTCTGCGCTCGATGACGGGGTAAGAAATCATGAAGAAGCTATTGACCTGATACACAGTTTCTATGACATAGGCTATCGGAAACTAATAACCACTCCGCACATCAACAGTGATTATTATCGCAACGAACCGGACACCATTCGACACACCCTGAAAGAACTAAAAGATTTGGTGGCAAAAGAAAATATTCCCATTTCCATTGAGGCAGCTGCCGAATACTATTTAGATGAAGAGTTAATGAAAAAAGTAGGAGCCCGCGAACACCTATTAACATTCGGGCAATCGTATATACTTTTTGAAACCAACTTTTTGAATGAGCCGTATCAACTTCAGGATTTTATATTTCAGGTAATTACGCAAGGCTATAAACCAATTCTGGCTCACCCCGAACGGTATGGCTATATGACCATGGAGAAAGCGGAAGAACTGCACGATCGGGGTGCCCTACTACAGATAAACATTCCTTCCATTTTAGGATATTACTCCCGACCTATCCAACGGCTTGCCATTAAGTTTATAGAACAAGGGTGGGTGGATTTTCTGGGGAGTGATTGCCACAACCATCATTACATGCAACTCTTAAAAGAAGCCCCTCGCGACCGGAATTTCAGAAAAGCCGTAGATTTACCCCTATTAAATTATACGCTCTAGCGAATGATTGCCATAACAGGTGCAAACGGATTATTAGGGAGTTATATACTACGTAAGTTAGTGCATGAACAAAAAACTGTTATTGCACTTTGTAGAAAAAACAGCGATCGCTCTTTACTTAAAGATCTGCCCAACGTGGAATGGCGCGAAACGGATATTCTGAATCCGGCTATGCTACAGGAAGCTTTTCAAAATGTTACCACCGTAATTCATACAGCTGCTCAGGTCTCATTCAACCCAAGAATGATCCAATCCATCATGGAAGTAAATGTAGAGGGCACAAAAAATGTTGTGAACACATGCCTATCTCAAAACATTCCACGATTGATCCATATAAGTTCTGTGGCCGCGTTGGGAAGGAAAAAAGGGATGCATGAAATAACGGAAACAACCCGATGGATTGAAAGTGATCTGAACTCCGATTACGCAAAATCAAAATACCTGAGTGAACTGGAAGTATGGCGCGGTGCCGAAGAAGGCCTTCACGTTACTGTTATTAATCCTTCGCTTATCCTGGCCCCCACCGATTGGTCTAAAAGCAGCGCTCAATTGTTTCAATATGTTTGGAAAGAAAGACGATTCTATTCTGAGACAAAAGTAAATTATGTAGATGTGCGTGATGTAGCCGAAATGGTTTGGCAGATTTATTCAAGAAATATCATAGGCGAAAAATTTATTGCCAATGCCGGAGCCATCTCTATCAAAGCCTTATTCGATCAGATCGCCCAACGATTCAATAAAAAAGGGCCTTCTATCAAACTGAATCGATTTATTGTTACACTGGCCGCGATCGCGGAGGAATTCAAGTGCCGATTAACCGGAGGTACCCCTATGATTACCCGGCAGGCAGCAAAAGCTGCGAAGGAAAATTTTTACTTTCAAAACGATAAAGCAGTTCAAGAATTGAAAATTTCATTCAAAAAACTACCTGAAACACTCGATTGGTGTTGCGAGCACTATCTGCGTGCTTATAGCATAAACAAATAGAAAGTACAAGGTTGCCTCGGGATAATTATTACCTGAAATTTGCCCCTAGAATTTTAGGAAAAGACAATTTTGTCTATCTTAGGAAAACCTTTTAGCTGATGGCGCAAGAATTCAGAAAGAGACAGGAGGAAGAGGAGTTGATCAAGCGATATGAAGAGAACCTTAAACACAATCAGCATACGTTCTTCGATATCGAATCCTTCGAGACAATTATTGGGTACTATTTAGAGAAGAGCAAATTTAAGCGGGCACTGACGGCCGTAGACCAAGCCATTGATCAGTATCCTTTTTCTACAGAGTTATTAACGATAAAGGCCCAGATACTCACAAATCTGGAGCGGTTTGATGAAGCCCTTGACCTGCTGGAACGATCCCGAAATCTTCATCCTCACGACCTGGAGATTTATTTGTCTATCGGTTCCATTTTATCACTGCAGGGAAAGTATGAGGATGCCATTGCCCTGTACAAAGAGACTCTGGCCTTTGCTGACGAAGAACAAGATGAAATTTATTACAACATCGGCCTGGCTTATCAAAGCATGGAAAAGTATGAGCAGGCGATTGAGATGTACAAAAAATCCATTGAAGAGAATATCAGTCATGAAGGTTCTCTCTACGAACTTGCTTTTTGCTTAGACGTAGTTGGCCAACTGGATGGCAGCCTTTCGTATTATAAAAAATTTATTGACGAAGATCCCTATTCGGCCGCAGCCTGGTATAACCTGGGTATTGTTTGCAATAAATTAGAGCGTTTTACGGAAGCCATCGAAGCCTACGAGTTTGCTATTGCCATTGATGAGAATTTTGCCTCCGCCCACTTTAATATGGGAAATTCTTACATGAACCTCGAACAATATAACAAGGCATTGGAAGAGTTTCGCAAAACTATTGAGATAGAGGGACCAAGCCCCGAAGTGTATTGCTGTATGGGTGCGGCCTACGAAAACATGCAACAGTACGATCAAGGATTAAAATACTTTCAAAAGTCATCCAAACTTGATTCACTTTATGATGAAGCCTGGTTTGGTGCCGGAAGTTGCCTTGAAAAACAGGAGAAGTGGTATCAGGCGTTGCACTTTTTTAATAAAGCAATAAAAATAAACTCCAGCAATCCTGAATATTGGAAAGCAGCCGCGCACGCGGAGTTTAAAATTGGCAATACCATTTCAAGCATAAGCGCATACGAAGAAGCTAGTTTGCTCGGCCCCGATGACAAGGAAATCTGGCTAAACTGGTCCTTTATCTATTATGAACAAGGCGAGCACCAAAAAGCAATTGAGGTCTTGCTGCAAGGCATGGAAGAAATTCCGGACGAGCCAGAATTCTTCTACAGAATGACAGTTTATTTAATAGAATCCGGCCAATTTAAAGAAGCGCTGAATTATCTGGAAAATGCATTAATTTTGGATTTTAAAGGTCACGAGGTTTTGTTTGATTTCTTTCCTAAAATTGAAACACAAAAAGCCTTACAGAAAATAATCGATCAGTTTAGACAAGAAAACCCCTAATGAATTACACTTTAAATAACTTGCCTGAGCGTACCGTTAAGCCCAGGCAAATGGGTTTTACCATGGCCATGGATAAGGGTTTGAGCGTGCGCGAAGCCGAGGACTTTGTAAGCATTGCTGCCGATCATGTGGACATCGTAAAGTTAGGATGGGCAACTTCCTATGTTACACCCAACCTAAAAGAGAAGTTAAAAGTTTACAAAGATGCCGGCATACCCACGTACTTTGGTGGCACCCTATTCGAAGCTTTTATTATTCGCAATCAGTTTGACGATTACCGCAAAGTACTGGACAAATATGATATGTCCTTTGCGGAAGTTTCGGATGGCTCGATTGATTTAGATCATGATAAAAAATTAGACTACATCCGTAAACTCTCCGAGCAAGTTACAGTACTTTCAGAGGTTGGTTCAAAAGATGCAGACAAAATCATTCCGCCTTATCAATGGATTGAACTAATGCAAACCGAATTAGATGCGGGTGCCTGGAAAGTTATCGGAGAAGCCCGTGAGGGTGGCAATGTTGGTCTCTTTCGTTCATCCGGTGAAGTACGATCGGGTTTGGTTCAGGAAATTCTCACCAAAATTCCTTTTGAAAGAATCATTTGGGAAGCTCCACAAAAAGCGCAACAAGTTTGGTTTATCAAATTGCTTGGAACCAATGTTAATTTGGGGAACATAGCGCCAAACGAAGTTATCCCGCTTGAAACCATTCGGTTAGGGTTACGAGGCGATACTTTTCTGCATTTTTTAGGAGTTGAAAGAAAAAAAGATAACACGACTCCTCCATTCTACGCAGACTAATTAAGTCTTGAGAACTACAAAAGAGTATCTGCTTCTTTACCTTAAAGGTATAGGCATGGGCGCGGCCGATGTGGTTCCCGGTGTTTCCGGTGGAACCGTTGCTTTTATTACAGGCATCTATGAGGAATTAATCAACTCCTTAAAGTCCATTGATTTGGATGCCTTGCGTCTGCTGGGCTCATTTAGAATTGGGGAATTCTGGAATAAGATAAACGGAAGTTTTCTTTTAGTTCTTTTAGCGGGTGTGGCAACCAGTTTGATCTCGCTAGCCAAACTGATGACCTACCTTTTAACGTATCACCCCATATTACTATGGGCTTTCTTTTTTGGCCTGATACTCATTTCAGCTCCACTCATCCTGCGCGAAATCCATAAATGGACATTGACCACAGTCTTTTCCTTTATTGCAGGAATTGTAATTTCCTATTTCATTACAATACTCTCTCCGGCCGAAACGCCAACAAACTATCTTTTCATTTTCTTTTGTGGAGCATTGGCTATCTGCGCAATGATTCTTCCTGGAATTTCAGGGGCATTTATTCTTTTGCTCATTGGTAAGTACGAGTATATGATTAAAGCCCTTCTTGAAATCAATATCCCGGTCATCCTCACTTTCATTTCAGGTTGTTTAGCGGGTTTGTTAGGTTTTTCAAGATTTTTAAGTTGGATTTTGAGAGATTATCGCTTCCCTACATTAGCTTTACTCGCAGGTTTTATGATAGGCGCCCTCAATAAAGTATGGCCCTGGAAACAGGTAATCTCCTTTCGGCTTAATCATGAAGGAATGCAGGTGCCTGCTTTTGACAAAAGTATTTCACCGTGGAATTATTTTTCAGTCACCGGGCAAGATCCGCAGGTATTTAAAGCCATTTTGTGTGCTGCCCTTGGTATTCTTTTAGTGATAGCCATTGAAAAAATCGCGGCTATGTTAAAAACAAAATCGTAATCATGGAAAAAAAATTTGGTTTGATCGGAGCAACCGTAAGTCATTCGTTTTCGAAATCTTACTTTGATGAAAAATTTTTTCGCGAAGGTCTACGCGATTATCATTACGACCTGTATTCCTTGCCGACTATTGATGATCTGAAAAAATTACTGGAGGAAAATCCGGAGCTAGCCGGGCTTAACGTAACCATTCCATACAAAGAACAAGTGCTTAAGTTTCTTAGCAATATCGATGCAGATGCAAGGAAAATAGGAGCCGTTAACGTAATCAAAATTCAGGAAGGCAAGTTGACAGGGTACAATACCGACAGCGATGCCTTTTTTGATTCACTCAAAAAATGGTTTCCGGTAAAAGAAAATTCAAAAGCTTTGATTTTAGGTACTGGGGGTTCTTCCAAGGCTGTGCAACAGGCGCTCAAAAAAATGTCAATCTCTTTCGAGCTCGTTTCGCGCGAAAAAGAGCGGGGCACACACACCTACAAAAGCCTGGAGAAAGATGGTACGCCTCTTGCCGATGCCGATCTGCTCATTAACACAAGCCCTCTGGGCATGTCGCCCAATAACAATACCTGCCCCCCTATTAATTACGATTTGCTAACACCGAATCATTACGTGTACGACTTAATTTATAATCCCGCGCGCACCTTATTTCTGCAAAAGGCAGAGATGCGCAACGCCCACATTAAAAACGGACTGGAAATGCTCCACATTCAGGCAGAAAAAGCCTGGGCTATCTGGAATAATTAAGTCCAAATTCAACAATAAAAAAGTTAAGGGTTAGTGAATAACTGTTAACTTTCTCAGGTATGGAGTTTAAACTTACCAGCGAATATGTACCCACAGGCGATCAGCCAAAAGCGATTGACCAACTGGTACGCGGCATAACCGAAGGCGATGATCATCAGACCCTGCTGGGCGTTACCGGCTCAGGAAAAACATTTACGATTGCCAACGTGATTGCGCAGGTAAACAAGCCAACATTGATATTGAGCCATAACAAAACACTGGCCGCCCAACTTTATGGCGAGTTTAAACAGTTCTTTCCTGAAAATGCCGTTGAGTATTTTATTTCCTATTACGATTACTACCAACCCGAAGCATTCATTCCTTCCTCCAATCTATACATCGAAAAAGATCTTTCAATTAACGAAGAAATTGAAAAACTCCGACTGAGCGCCAGTTCCTCGCTGTTGAGCGGAAGAAGAGATATTATTGTGGTTGCCTCTGTCTCCTGCATTTATGGTATCGGCAATCCGGAAGAATTTGGTAAAAACAGAATTCAGCTAAACGTAGGTGAACTCATTCCCCGCAACAAACTTCTGTTTGGCCTGGTGGATATTCTTTATCACCGCACCGAAGCAGAATTTAAACGCGGCACCTTTCGCGTAAAAGGCGATACGGTAGATATTTTTCTGGCCTATGCAGATTACGCTTTACGAATTTATTTCTTTGGCGATGAAGTGGAAGCCATTCAGTTGATTGATCCTATCTCGGGGAAAAAAATTGCCGATGAAAAGACAGCCGTTATCTATCCTGCCAACCTTTTTGTAACTGCCAAAGACCAATTGCAGACTGCCATTCATGAAATTCAGGATGACATGGTTTTGCAGGTGCAGATGTTTGATTCAGAACGCAAACATTTGGAATCGAAGCGACTGAAGGAACGTACCGAATTTGATCTGGAGATGATGCGTGAACTTGGGTATTGCAGCGGTATTGAGAATTACTCACGTTATTTCGACAGGCGATCGCCCGGAGCCCGCCCCTTCTGCCTTATCGATTATTTTCCTAATGACTTCTTAATGGTAATTGATGAAAGTCATGTAACCGTACCTCAAGTACGGGCCATGTGGGGTGGCGACCGGTCGCGCAAAGCAAACCTGGTTGACTATGGTTTTCGATTACCCTCGGCCCTGGATAACCGGCCGTTAACGTTTAATGAATTTGAAGCCATTCTGAATCAGGTTATTTATGTAAGCGCTACGCCCTCTGAATATGAACTGCGTAAATCCGAAGGGGTAGTTGTTGAGCAATTGATTCGGCCCACCGGACTACTGGATCCTGAAATTGATGTGCGTCCCAGTCGAAATCAAATTGATGATCTCTTTGAAGAGATTGATGAGCGCGTAAAAAAGAAAGAGCGGGTGCTGGTTACTACCCTTACAAAACGCATGGCCGAAGAACTGACAAAATTCATGAGCCGTGCTTCTATTAAATGCCGCTATATACATTCAGAAGTTACTACACTTGACCGGGTTGAGATTTTAAGGGAATTGCGGTTAGGTATTTTTGATGTACTGGTGGGTGTAAATCTTTTACGCGAAGGGCTTGATTTGCCTGAAGTGTCGCTTGTCGCCATCATGGATGCCGACAAGGAAGGATTTCTTCGAAACCAGCGATCGTTGGTACAAACCATTGGCCGTGCTGCGCGCAATGAAAACGGAAGAGTTATTATGTATGCCGATAAAGTAACGGAATCCATGCAAACCGCCATTGACGAAACGAACCGAAGAAGAAAAATTCAGATTGAGTATAATCTTGCCAACGGAATTACTCCTAAAACTATTCTAAAGTCGAAAGACTCTATTCTGGGGCAAACCAAAGTAGCGGATTCCAAAAAAGCTAAACGGTATTATATTGAAGCGGAGGAAAAGTCGTTGGCCGCTGATCCGGTAGTTGCGTATCTCGCCAAGGATGAACTTGAAAAAATGGCAGACCGAACCCGAAAGGCTATGGAAAAAGCAGCTAAGGAGCTTGAATTTATGGAAGCAGCCCGGCTACGGGATGAATACCTGGCCATTCAAAAAATGATAGAAAATAAAAAATAAACTAACCACTGTGATGAAGTACCCTCTCGCTATTCTTTTTGTAATTATCTGCGCAGTTGCGCAGGCCCAGAGTAACAATGATCTTATGATTAGTGGCGGCCTTGATCTGATTAAAACAGATTTCAACAGTGCGTTTAAAAAGGCCCAACTGGGACTTGAAGCAAACTACTTTGTGGTGCGACACTTCTCCGCAGGAGCAGGCGTAGATATTTGGACAGATCAAAAAACATCTTTTGTTATGGGCGCCAGGTGGTATCCCGTAGATTTTGCATTTGTTCGCTTTCGCGGATTAATTGGCGCTAACGATGCATCTCTGGGGGCCGGGTGGGCAAAACCCTTTCATGAAAACTGGCGCTTCGAAGCCATGGGCGATTTCTTTTTTAGTGATGCCGAGTTCGCGATTCGGGCGGGAGTAAGTTATATCATCAAAAAGAAGTAGCCGTTGAATTATGAAACAAGTAACTAAAATAGTGAACGAATTCGTAATGATCTATCAGGATAAACCCTGGTATGGTAATTCCGTTTCAAAAATATTGGATGGTGTAACAGAAAGCATGGCGCTATGGAGGCCGACAGAAACTGCACATTCTATCGCACAACTGGTATGGCACATGACGTATTGGCGTCAACCGCTAATTAAAAAACTGGAGGGTGATAATGATTATAAATCCTCTATGGAAAGCGAAGATAACTGGAGTACCCCTGAAAAAATAAAGACTTTGGGTTGGAAGAAAATCTTAGGGCAATTTCAGGAATCACAACAGAAAATTGTTGAGCTGTTAAAAAAGCAAGACGATTCTATTCTGGAAAAACCGTATTATAAAACCGCAACGTATCACGAAATAATTACAGGTATCGTACAGCACGATATTTACCACCTTGGCCAGATCGCTTACATCAAAAGCATTTATCACTAAGAAGGCCGGACAAAAGGGCGTTTGAAAGTTTCGGCTCGAGTAAGATGTGTACTATACGAAAACCATATTGGATATTCATATATCTTCTTCTATTATCCCTGGTTGGAAAATCTCAATCCAATTGTGATCTCAAAAAAGAAAAGAGCAATATCAAAATCTATAGTTGCCCAACACAGGAATCCTCCTTCAACACAATTCGGGCAGAGTTTGAAGTGAATTCTACCCTTGAGAAATATATTTCAATTGTGCTTGACATTGAAAGTTATAAGGAATGGCGATACCATGAGAGCAACCATAGACTCATACTAAGCATAAGCAAAAAAGAATTGATCTACTACAACCAGGTAGACGCTCCTTTCCCGGTTAGTGATCGGGATATGGTTTCTCATCTTTCGATAAGTAAGGATTCGCTAAAAAATGTTGTTACCATAACGACCGAAAGCAAACCCGACTACCTACCGACTGTAAATAATTTAGTACGCATTCCACTATCAAAATCAGTCACGACTTTAACTCCCATAGGCCCATCTAAACTAAAAGCAAGTTGCGTTATTGACGTTGACCCAGGTGGACAAATTCCAGCCTGGGTAATTAATACGTTCGGCACACAAGCCCCGTACGAAACATTTAAAAATCTGATCGAAAAGTTAGAAGAAAAGTGAAATAGCGCAGCCTAATTTCTAAACCTACAAGATGGTAAGATGTATTGAGACCAAATAAAAAGAGGCGCCTTTTAGGCAACCTCTTCCTCTTATCTTACTAACTACTAATACTATTTCGCAAAGCGCTTAGCCACTTCGCTCCAGTTAACCACATTCCAAAAGGCTGCAGCATAATCCGGTCTGCGGTTTTGATAATTCAAATAGTAAGCATGTTCCCAAACATCCAATCCTAAAATGGGCGTTCCTTTAACTTCAGCAACATCCATCAATGGATTATCCTGATTGGGAGTTGATGTTATGGCCAACTTGCCTGCGCTATCTTTAATTAACCAGGCCCAGCCCGATCCAAACCTACCCGCAGCGGCAGTGTTAAATTTAGTTTTCAGTTCATCGAATGTTCCAAAGGCAGCATTAATTGCATCGGCCAATGCACCGGTAGGTGCTCCGCCCGCATTCGGGGCCATTACCGTCCAGAATAACGAGTGATTGTAGTGCCCCCCTCCGTTATTGCGAACAGCTATGGGGTACTTAGAAATATTTTTGCAAATCTCCTCGATCGAAAGATTTTCCTCTGGCTTTCCAGCGATTGCATTGTTTAAATTGGTTACGTATGCGTTGTGATGCTTTCCGTGGTGAATTTCCATGGTGCGTGCATCAATATGAGGTTCGAGTGCATTAAAAGCATAGGGTAATGCAGGAAGTGTGAATGCCATAATATTTAAAATTTAGTTTATGATTAACAAATATACATATACAACCCGCATAAGGAGCGAAAAGTTTACTTCTAAATAACTCTGTTGCGGATTTTTGATTCTCAGGAGTTCAGGTTTTTTTATACTAACTGTTAGATCTTTCTTGCCTTATAGCCCTCTTTACCAAGAATGCTCATTACTTTGTCGCGTGCATCGCCCTGAATAAGAATAGAACCATCCTTTGCCGAACCTCCTACCCCACATTTAGTCTTTAAAAGCTTGGTCAGATTTTCCAGGTCTGCTGCCGTGCCAATAAAACCACTGATCAGCGTTACCTGTTTACCGGCCCTGCTGCTATTGTCCATTTGCACCCGCAACGATTGTTTACCCGGAGGCAATGTTGAAACTTCCTCAGTAGCGGCCTGTTCGTACGAAAAATCATTGCTCGTGGAATACACAACGCCCACCCGGGTTTTCCAATTGTTTTTTTTACTCATATTTCAAAAGGTATGAATTCGAAGAAAAATAAAACTCAATAGCATAAGCACAAAATTTACAACACCCAGGTTAAATCGAAATTCCACTCCCTTCCAATAAAAGGTACCCGCCAGGGAAGTTATCAAAAGCACCAACGGCAAAAAAATGAAATTGCCATAGATAGAAACCGGAATTTTAGTTTTAAAATGGGTTGTATCATTTTCTAAAATCAAAGGAACAGCAAAGATGGCCGATGTATAAACTGTAATGCGCGATCCTCGCTTAAACTCATCAGCCGTTTGTGGACTTAAACTTATTCTGTCTCCATCGCGGAGTTCGAGTTGCATCGATCGTGTACCCCGATACGCTCTGGAACTTTGTGTCTTTAATACTTCCTTATGTTGTTTCTCCGGGGCAAGAGTTAAATCAGCAATTAGGATGGTTGAAAAAAGAAGCGCAATTCGCGATACAAACACTGCGTGGCGCAGGTATGTGCGCATTGTCTCCAGTATTTCCTGTTTTTTGGAAGGGGGTGAATAACTGCCCGGTGGTTTGGGTCGATATCTTGGATCCCGATGGGGAGCAGGCTCCCCAACACCTTTTAACAACCGGTCATACTCAAATTTATTCCGGGGGTCTCCTAAAATTTCATAGGCCTCATTTACTTCTTTGAATATGGCTTCGGCTTCCTTGGAAGGATTTCTGTCGGGGTGGAACTGCAAAGCCAACTTGCGATACGCTTGCTTAATTTCAAAAGCCTGCGCATCGGTAGTAAGACCTAATATGAAATAATAGTTTTTCAAAATGTATTATAAAGATAAAAAAATAAAAGCCCTCCTGTTTAGGGAAGGCTTTACCTGGTGAAATAAGGTTGTTTTTACCGCTTAACAACAAATGTCAAAACCGGACGCTTAGCATGTCCTACCACATCTTCCGCAATGCTGCCGGCCATAACATGCGCAAAACCTGTACGGCCATGCGTGGCCATAGCTATCAGATCAGCATCGATGCTTTCCGCAAAATAGACAATTCCATCCTCCTCGGTAATGTCATTAAAGATGTTAATCGTGTAGTTCTTCAACCCTAGTTTTTTTGCGAATTTTTGCATGTAATCGCGTACCACATAATCGCGCTGAAAATCACTGGGGGTATTGATCCGAACCAGGTGAATAGTTGAATCATAAATCTGCTGCGTTTTCTTAATCATGCGCGAAAATATTTCCTCGTCCTTATGCATAGCCGTTGCATACACAATATTTTTAAAATCAACCTTTGCAGGCTTTTTATGAATGCTCAACACCGGACATTTGGCATGCCGCACTACACGTTCCGTGTTTGAACCAATCACCATCTCTTCAAATTTGGATCGGCCGCGGGTACCCATTACTACCAAA
>JAEUUB010000579.1 GCA_016787745.1 Cyclobacteriaceae bacterium | reverse complement strand
TTAACCGATGTAAAAATTGATTATTCACGACCAAGTGCAAAAGGCAGAAAGATTTTTGGAGATGGTAACGCATTAATCCCCAATGGAGCAATATGGCGAACAGGCGCTAATGCAGGCACGAAAATTACTTTTGGTGATGATGTTAAGGTAGAGGGCATTGCAGTACCTAAAGGTGAGTATTTGATTTTTACCTGGCCGGGAGTTTCAGAATGGACCGTGTCTTTATATAAGGATATTAGCTTAGGTGGCAACACAGGCGGGTATGATAAAAGTAAAGAAGCGGCTAACTTTAAAGTGAAGTCTGAAAAATTAACTGAGAAAGTAGAAACCCTAACAATTGGTATTGGAGACATTGCTGCAGACAGCAAAACCGCTAAAGTTCAAATTGCCTGGGAAAACACCTCCGTAAAATTTACGATTGCGGTTGACTATGATGCCAAGGTAATGAAGTCGATCGAAGCAGCTACCAAAGTAAATCCTAACAACTACCTAAGTGCTGCGGTTTATTACCTGGAAAATGGAAAAGACCTGAAGCAGGCATTGGAGTGGGTAAATAAAGCCGCTGAAGCAAATCCAGCATTTTGGGTATTATACCAGAAGGCAAGAATTCAAAAAGAGTTAGGTGATAAGACAGGCGCGCTAGCAACCTCAAAAGCATCGTGGGAAGCTGCCAAAACCGCCAACAACCGGGATTACCAAATGATGAATGAAGAACTTCAAAAATCATTGAAGTAATTTCTTTTAGAGACTCACTAAACAAAAGCATCCTGATTTATCGGGATGCTTTTTTATTGAATTGATTTTCTACGTACTGGATTGCAAACCCTAGTACCACCACAATCAGACAGCCAAGTATGTTATAAAGCAAGAAGGCAATTTTTGTAAAGAAATAACAATACACAATCACCGCCTCGGCAACAATGGCCGCTATAAATATGGCATTCGACTTTATATACTTCAGATAGAAAGCCGATAAAAAGATTCCGAGAATAGTTCCATAGAAAATAGATCCCACAATATTTACAAACTGAATTAGGTTCTCGGCCTGATTTGCGATTGAGGCAAACAGCATCCCGAAAACTGCCCAACCCACCGTAAACCATTTCGATGCAAGTACATAATGGTAATCTTCCGCCTGAGGCCTCACCGATCGCTTGTATATATCCACTGTAGTGGTAGACGCCAGAGCATTAAGTTCGGAGGCAGTGGACGACATGGCTGCTGAAAAAACCACCGCAAGTAACAACCCAATCAGTCCATGCGGTAAATACGTCATCACAAAAGTAATGAACACATAATCCTTATCCAGTGTATTGGCACCCGGTATGGCAGCTGCAATTTGTTCCTTTACTTCGGAACGGATCGCCTTTTCGAAGGCCTGAATTTTATCAATGGAAATTCTGCTTTCTTCAATCTGTTTTGTGTCTTCCTTGCGAATAGCTCCAATGAGGTTCTCGGCTTCCTGCTTTCGATCTATAAAAACTTTATCATAGTCTGATTCCAGCGAGATAATTTTATCTGCATATTCCGTCTGCTTCGCTTTGAGAATCAACGATTGATTGTGAAATACCGGAGCCTGGTGGAATTGATAAAAAACAAATACCAGAATGCCTATATAAAGGATGATAAATTGCATAGGAACTTTTAGCAATCCATTAAAAAGCAAACCTAGTCTGCTTTCCGCCACAGACTTGCCACCCAGGTATCGACCCACCTGCGATTGATCGGCTCCGAAATACGAAAGAAATAAAAACAAACCCCCAATTAATCCCGACCAGATGTTGTAACGATCACTCAGATCGAATGAAACATTGATCAGGTTCATCTTTCCCATTTCGCCAGCCAGCAAAAAAGCTTCTGTAAATGTTATGTCATTAGGAAGTTTATAAAAAGCAGTTAGCCCGGCAATGATCATTCCGGCCATGATTATGGTAAGCTGATATTTCTGAGTCATACTAACCGCCTTGGTTCCTCCACTCACGGTATAAATCATAACCAGCGTACCAATAAAAATCGTTGTAAGATTAATGTTCCAATTCAATATGGTAGATAAAATCAATGACGGTGCGTAAATGGTAATGCCCACCGAAAGTCCGCGGAGCATGAGAAAGAAAAATGCGGCCAGAGAGCGGGTCTTTAAATCGAACCGGGTTTCCAGATACTCGTAAGCCGTGTAAACTTTAAGCCGATGATAAAGCGGCACGGCCGTAATGCTAAGAATTACCATGGCTAAGGGTAAGCCAAAATAAAATTGCAGGAATCGCATTCCATCTTCGTATGCCTGACCGGGCGTAGATAAAAAAGTGATGGCGCTCGCCTGGGTTGCCATAATTGACAAACACACATTCCACCAGGGCAGGCTTTTATTCCCGAGGAGATAGCCATCCATGTTCCTGCTTCCCCTACTTCGCCACGTTCCGTAAGCAACAATCAGTGCCAGTGTGGTAAATAAAATAATCCAGTCGATCAGGTTCATTGAAACGAAGTTGTCATAAACAGATAAAGTACAATTTGAATAGCCAACACCAGCATTACTAACCAATACCAGCTACGCCATTTTAAAAAAACAGGGGGTCGGTCTTCGTTTTCGTCACTCATTACTTTTTTACTTTTACTTTTTCATCCGGCATAGCCTTTATCTTTTTAAGAGATACAAGGTTAGCGAATAGCTTATAAGCTCCGGGCACTCCTTCGGGTAGTTCTCTAAAAAAAGACAATCCTGTGTACACGTAATGTCCTTCTCCATATTTACCAACCAATAGACTTCCGTTGCGCGCTGGCTCTCCCTGATCATTCATTGATAGCAAAGCCTCATAAGAATCACTCCAGGCAGATGGAAAGTAGAGACCCCGCTCTTGTACCCAACCTTCAAAATCAGCACTTGTAATTTTATTCGGATAATTAAGTGCGGGATGATTTGGTTTTAGAATTCGCACTTCACTGTTTTCTTGTGTAACCCGATCTCGTGACAAGGTGATTGGATAAGGAGAAAACTTATCAGGGGCTATTTCCAGATCGTTGTTGGTATTGTACTGAACCAATAGTGTACCGCCTTCTTTTACATAGTCAAGTAATACCGGCATAATAAATCGAATCCGCTCATTGGTATTTAAGGTACGAATACCTAAGACCACCGCGTCTACCCGTTTGAGATTAAGAGGCGTTACTTCTTCATTCTTCATTTCCCAGACTTCGAAGCCAAGATTTCTTAGACTTGTAGGGATTTCATCGCCAGCACCGGCAATGTATCCTACCACAGATCCCTCTTTTTTTATGTTCATTCTCAGAGCTCTAACACTGGCTGATGGCAATAACGTTTGAACAGGAATGTGATCATAATGAATTTGTTTAAGCGAGGTTGAATACGATTTACCCTCTATTTCAGCTACCGCTTTAATCGTACTATCTAAATCTTCTTTTCCTGGGACAACATTAAAAGATATTGTCTTCTCGGTATTTATCCCCTTTAATTCAAAAGCGATTGTTTTAGGTTCTGAAACCCATCCTGCGGGCAAATCTAATTTCAAGGTTCCTTTTACATCTGCAGAGCCTGACTTTATTAAAATAGTGATTGATTGTGCGGATTGGTCATTAAACACAACTACTGATTTTGTAAAATTAACGAATACCGGAGGCACAACTTCAAAAGGTCTCATCAACTCACCTTTTACAGGATCGGTCCATTTATAAACCAGTGGCACGGTAAGAAATAAAGGCTGACCCGCTACTACAACCTTGGCAGCAATTTGAATAGCCGGATCATTTTCAGGTTTGCCAATGAGGGATTTGTCCTTAACGGTAAACAAACCCGCGGCATGAGGTTCACTAAGCCAATAGGGCGATGAATATGATTTATTAGAGGAAATATTTTTTACCGACTTAATTATAATAGGATCATTGTTTTTAAGAGTCAGTGAAAAGGTTGAATCTAAACCCAAGGGTTCACTTTTCAGATTTACCATTTCAATGGAAACTGAAGATCGATTTATTAATTCCATTAACATTCTGACCGGTTGACCTGGCGCGGCCATGTATTGACTTGCTGTTGCTTCCAGATAAAGACCTGCACAATCTTTTATCAATTGATCTACCTCCGCCAACTTCCTATTCTTCCATACCGAGTTCTTCAACAAGGATATTTGTTTCCGAATAATTATCAATTGAGGTATACTCGCTGCGGGGTTCTCCGCATTAAAATCCAAAATACACTTTTGGATCAAAGGTTGAACTTTATCCCCACCCTCAACGCGTGTCCAGGTTGTATTGATTTTTTCAAAGATATCTTTGTCGGCTTTTTCGCCTTTTACAAATTCAAAGTATTCATTGGCATCCCCTCTCCGACCGGCAGATCCAAAACCCTGACTTTTATGTTGAGTCCGGCTATCCGCAGCTATTTCTGTATATGATTTTCCTAGAAGCGAATTGTAGGTTCCCACATTCATTGTTATAATTCCAGGTGTGTCTTCATCCATTGTCTGATTCCACCATCTCCCCGTATTGGTGTAAAGTGCACTCACTTGCCACACGCCAAACTCCTTTGCCAATTCAGGCAAGTAGTTCGAATTATTGGTAAGGTCAAAGGCTTCTTGCGCAAGGATTGCCGAGGAAGTGTGATGACCATGACCCGCACGTTCATCCGGAGGAAAGCGAGTAAGAATTACATCGGGTTGGAATTGACGGATAACTCTTACTACATCCGATAAAATTTCATCCCTGCCCCAAATCTCCAATGTCTCTTGATAGTTTTTAGAAAAACCAAAATCAATGGCGCGGGTAAAAAATTGTTGCCCGCCATCAATACGTCTTGCCGCTAACAATTCTTGCGTTCGAATAAGTCCCAACAATTCACCAATCTCAGGACCGATTAAATTTTGCCCACCGTCACCACGCGTCATCGACAGATAACCTGTGGCCGCCAGTCGGTCGTTCGCGAGATAAGTGATCACCCGGGTATTCTCATCATCCGGATGGGCAGCTACATATAGGACTGAACCTAAAAAATTTAACTTCTTAAGTTTAAGTTTTATTTCTGATGAGCCGGGTTGATGATTCTGTGAAATCCCTGATAGGGAATAAAATAGAAGTACACAAAAAGCAAAAATTCGCATGCAACTGAATGAGTTAAGTGCGTGAAATAACGTAAAAATACTCTTACTCGTTTTGTTGCATGAATAAGTGGTTAGATAACGGTTTTAACGGAATATGCTTTAAATAAGATCCAGAAAGTTAAAACTTTCCTCGCTTTTCATCATTCACCAAAAATGTACCATCCTCCTGGATCACCATGTAGATTCTACTTATATTCTTCTTATCCTTACTGATAAACAAAACTGTGTATTCGGGGGTAACAATACCCTCTTTAATATCTTCTGAAAAGCCCCAATCAATTTTTATCTCAACATTGGGTTCGGCTTTCTTAGAACTTACCAGATTCCCGTGCCGATCTTCAACTCGTATTCTAAACTCTTGTTCCGCTACATGTAAAATTTTTAGCTGTACTTTTAAGTAGGGCAGCGAACCCGTTTTACTTTGAGAACGATCTTCAGCCGACACATCATAACTTTTCTTATAAAGTTCGGCAGGAGGACGATCTTCAATTGTGAAATTGATTTTAAGTTCAAACTCATCGGCAGGTTTAAAGGGAGTATGCAGCTGAAAAACCACAAACAGAATAAAAAGTGGATTAATCATTGTATAAGGTTCAATTACTTACAAGTTATCAAGATCTCGGTCGATAAACAACCCTCTCGGGGGATTCAGATGTTTATTATTTTTTTTATTTCGCAGTTCTCCTTTTCTTTGCAGTCCAAAATTGAAACTTATGAAAACAGCCGAAATACATACCAAAAAAGGTATAATGAAAGTTAAATTTTTTGAAGCCGATGCGCCTATTGCAGTTAAGAACTTTACTGACTTAGCAAAAAAGGGTTTTTATGATGGGCTAACGTTTCATCGGGTAATTCCAAATTTCATGATTCAAGGAGGATGCCCTAATGGAATTGGTAATGGAGGTCCGGGCTATACCATTAATTGTGAATTAACCGGTGACAACCAATATCACGATCGCGGAGTGCTTTCTATGGCACATGCCGGACGCAATACCGGAGGATCCCAATTTTTCATTTGTCATGAACGTAACAATACCAAGCACTTAGATCGAAATCACACGGTCTTTGGTAAGGTGTATGAAGGTCTCGAGGTCATCGATCAGATTCGCCAGGGCGATGTAATGGATAAAGTAGTAATTACCGAAGCATAGTATCAAAGCGTATAGGAGATCCGGGCCGCTGCTGCATTGGCTTTTGCCCGGGCTTCTTCAATAGAATTTCCCTTCGCCAGGCACACTCCCATTCTGCGCTCCCCATTGACTTCAGGCTTTCCAAACAAGCGCACCTGAGTATCGGGTTGTGCTAAAGCTTGTTCAATTCCAGAGAACGTGATATTGTTCGATTTTCCTTTTACCAAAATTACCGATGAGGCCGATGGACCCAATTGACGAATGCTGGGGATGGGCAATCCGAGTATCGCACGAACGTGAAGCGCAAATTCTGATAAATCTTGTGAGATCATAGTAACCATGCCTGTGTCGTGAGGCCGGGGAGACAACTCACTAAAATAAACTGTGTCGCCTTTTATAAAGAACTCAACACCAAAAATTCCATATCCGCCTAATTCATTAACAACCAGAGCAGCCATTCTCTTTGACTCCGTCAACGCCTTTTCACTCATGGGATGCGGCTGCCAGGACTCCTGATAATCGCCATGTTCCTGCCGGTGCCCGATGGGGTCACAAAATGAAACGCCTTGCCGATGCCGAATGGTTAACAACGTTATTTCATAATCGAAATCGACAAATCCTTCGATGATTACTTTTCCTCCCCCGGTGCGACCTCCTTGTTGGGAGTATTCCCAGGCAACTTCGATGTCTGCGGCTGATTTCACTACACTCTGTCCTTTACCAGACGAACTCATGATTGGTTTTACCACACATGGAAAACCTATTCGTCTAACCGAATTTTCAAAATCGACTCTTGTATCCGCAAAACAAAAAGGCGAAGTTTTTAGGCTAAGTTTATCGGCTGCCAAAAGGCGAATGCCTTCTCGATTCATGGTAAGTCGCGCGGCCTGAGCCGTTGGAATTACACGGAAGCCTTCCTGCTCCAACTCAACCAGTGTTTCGGTGGCAATTGCTTCCACTTCAGGAACAATGTAATCAGGTCGTTCCTTTTCAATAACCTGCCTTAGCGCCACCCCATCCAACATTGAGATTGTGTAAGAGCGATGTGCCACCTGCATGGCCGGTGCGTGATCGTAACGATCCACTGCAATCACCTCTACCCCATAGCGCTGAAATTCAATAACCACTTCCTTACCAAGTTCACCAGAACCCAACATCATTACCTTAACCGCTGATGACGTAAGAGGTGTGCCCAGCCTTAAAGATTCGTTCATACTTTTTGATTAGTTATCACCCGGGTGGTAAGTCCTTTCAGCGTGCTTCAAAACATCTTTCTTGTAAAACCAAACATCCTTAAATCTCCCAGTACTATACAGATCGGCCTGATCATTAAAGTGTGGCGATTGGGGATTATTGTTATTACCTCCTGCCAGCAAGGACTTTGCCTTTACTTCTTTCCCGAACTCTACAACCGCCACAAAACTATTCCCCACGGATCCATACATTTTTTTGGTTCCCGGATACTTCTTGCTTCCATAGGCAGCCAATGATCCCCAAAAAGATGAAGTGGAAGCAATCGGTAAACTGGGCTTATCGTCATTATAGGTCTCAACAATCTTCCCTGTTAATCGTTGAAATCGGTTTACATCCCCCCAGGCCACCTTCCATGTTCCAAAGTCATTATTCAGTTCATCGATTACATTCGATAAGGCCGCTAACTTTTCAGAAGCCGAACTCTCTGAAGCCATAAATTCAATAACATCCCATTGGCTGCTCCCAGGAAGGATTCGGGCCCTGATTAATTTCTGAAGTTCCTGGCCCCAATAAATGGCCAGGGTTGTAGGTACAGATGATTTGGAATATCCAAGATCCCATGCTCTCAAAAATTTTATGGGTTCTTCTAGTTTCTTTGTCATTTCAGAATTAGTTCCGGACTCATATGCAGTTATAAGGGCTGGAATTAATTTTTCAAATCCTGCAAGATGTGGATCGTAAGCAGCCGCAATTAACTTATCAAGAGTAAAAGCGGGCTCCCGCTTAAGAACACGCTCTGCATTGATGCCCCGAGGATTCTGAGCATCGGGGGCCATATACGCTGGATACATGTCTTGCCTGGGACTTTGATCTCCGGCTAAAGTAAAAGGTGTTGAATTACAATTTTGAATCCATCCGTTTGATGGATTAATCGAATGCACAATCTCGGATACTTCGTGCAACCCTAACCAGTCCGTTCCCGGGTCACTCCCATCCAACGGTTTATTCCAGTCATATTGCGGATTTCTTTTAGGTATAAAGTTCCCATGCCAATAGGCAATGTTCCCTTTATTATCTGCAAAGACGGTGTTATTGGATGAGTTCGCTTTTAAGTCCATTACTTTCTTATAATCTTCCAGCCCGGTAGCCCGGGTACGTTGGTAGGATTGTGTTAATGCTTTCAAAGGCTCCACCATCATGGCGAGGCTAACCCAATGGGTATCTTCACGCGCTATTATCGGTCCATGATGCGTGGCATAGGTCGTAAACTCCTTGAACTTTTTCTTACCATCTTCCACGTAAGCAAGTCGAATTGTTTTTATAGCCATAGGTCGGATAGCCTTGCCATGTTTATAAAAAACAGAATCGCCTCTTTCCATCACCGCTTCAAGATATTCATCCATCACATCTGCCTGGCTTGTGGTGTGCATCCAGCCACAATATTGATTGAATCCCTGGTAGACAAAAAATTGCCCCCACGTAACCGCACCATACGCGTTCAATCCCTCTTCGCTTGTCACATGTACTTCGGGTCTGAAATAAAAAGAAGTATGCGGGTTTATTAATAATAACGCATTTCCGGTGGCACTGCGCGATGGAGCAATAGCGAAACCGTTAGAACCTCTGGGCTCGGGTTCATTATCATTATCAACCTCTTTATCTTGTGAAATTGTTTTCCCATCTCCATAGAAATTCTTCACCCTACCCACCGATATGGATGCCAGATCACCGCCAATGCTTCCTTCGCTAAATAAGAACGGCATCCAGGGTTGAAAGCGGTTTAACAGCTTTGGCCTTACCTGAGGATGCGTATATAAGTAGTAGTTAATTCCATTGGCAAATCCATCGCATAATCTTTTTAGCCAGGCGGGACTCGCTTTGTACAAAGCCATAGCCTGCACAGAGTCGTAGAATAGCCTTGTACGCAAGTCATGATATAACTTTGATTCCCCTTCTACCTCGGCCAGTCTACCTACCGCAGAAATATAGTTCATCTCCACACGCTCAAAATCATCTTCGCATTGAGCGTATAAAAATCCGAAAACCGCATCCCCATCCGTTTTACCATACACATGCGGTATGCCCCACGTATCGCGTATAATTGTAACCTGCTTGGCTTGCGATTTCCAACTATCAATTTCAGCCTTTGTGAATGGTTGAGCTACGAGAGAACCTGAAATCAATATGACAACAAGTGTAAGTTTTAATCGATTTGTCATGCTCTTTACTTTTTGCTTTCTTCAAACAATCATCCCCAACCTATTTACTCCAACTTAACTCCCAAATTTTTACCCAAAAGTTTAAACTGCTCGGCCCATTCCATATCCGCATCCTGAGTATCTTGTTTACTCTCTCGCGAAAGTTCAAAATAGAAATTCTGACTCTTATGAAAATTAGGTTCTAGCTTAAATAACTGAAGCAGTGGAAACATTCTGTTTAGCCGTTGCAATCTCTTTACATTTCCTGGTTCACTGCTAATTCTTTTTAACTCCTTGAAAATGCTTTCGCCAGCCAGCCGCGAAACTTTGTGAGGGTCTTCAATTTTAAAACTCCATTTAGCCAACTCAGCAACAATCCGTTCCATTTCCTTTATGTTAATCTTGTCGGATTGAAAGATCTTTATCAGATCGGCATTCAACACATACTCAAAGGTAGTTCGGTACGTAGCCGGTATAGGAATGTTATTATTGGCTAACGCATTAATTAAAGGGTAGTCCCTATTGTAACTCTTCCGCAAAGATTGCTCAAGTTCTGCCATACTCTCTTGCGAAATCATATCCAGAATTTTTCGCTTTTCATCCTGAAATAATTGCCAGATCGTATACTTCTCAGGGCCAAAATAAACCTGCATTAACCCGATAACATCACCCAACCGTCCCTCTTCAAAAGATTTAACCATTCGAATTTGCATGCTGGCAAATCGGTCGGGCTCCATATCCAGAGAGATATTTCCAATAATATTATGCTTGCCCAGATAAATAACGGCAAAGGCAAATTTCTTCTCCGACTGTGTTACCATGGACTTCACTTTGGTTATCCCCAAAGACATTTTTTGTTCGCCCGCTTCCTTCTTTATAAAGAAATCATTTGACGTGCTGTAATTAAAGATCGTTAAGGCCTCAGGTTCTTCTTCAAAGATGGAGGAAACTGCGTAGTGCATTCCCACGCGTTGCAGGTTTGTACGCGAAGGAAGAACCACACTTTTATAGACATTAGCCCCGTTTGTATAAGTAGTCACATTGCTGGGTGCTTCTTCCAGCCTTCTGCTAAATTCAGGTTCCAAATCAACTTGACCAATTTGATTGGCCAACTGGATAACCCGACTGGCATACTGCATCACCTGAATCGTTTCAATACCGGAAATTTCATCGAAGAACCAACCGCAACTTGTGTACATAAGCATAGCGTGGCGTTGCATTTCCATGATCCTCAAAATCCGGTTTGTGGAAGCGCCACTCAACGCATGACTTGTAAGGAAATCTTGAATGTTTTCGTCACTTCGCTTAAGCACAATATTGATGTATTCATTACGAGCCTTCCAGGGATCTTTAACAACCTTAGAGGCCTGTTGCTCAAAAATCTCGGTTACACTATCTCGCAGCCAATCAAGTGCCTCGCGCAAAGGCTTGCGCCACAATTGATGCCACCCCGGCTTACCCGAATTACAACCACAGTTATCTCTCCAGCGTTCAATACCATGCACACAGCTCCACGAGCTATCTTCAATAATCTGCGCCTCATCCTGAGGTGGATGCAGTTCAATAAATTGCGCATAGTTGGTGAGGGTAGCCTGCTTATCATTCCGAATATAATCGAGACAAAAGGCTAATGCCATCTCTCCATGCTTGTGATGATGACCATACGTTTCGCCATCGGTAGCTACATGAACCAGTTGCGGAGCGTCATCTTCTTTGTTGATAACACCTAAAAGCCGGTCTGCAAACCGCTTGCCGTCATTCAACAAACCATTGAAGGCAATGCCTTGAGAAATATCTCCTTCGTAAAAAAATAGTATGATCGAGTTGCCGCTGGGGAGATTGCACTGGTACGCCTTGGTTGTATCCACCGAATGAGTCTTTACTTCATTCCAGTTCTTTTCATCAATTTTTCTTACTGCCTTTGCCTGCCGTGGTGCTAGAATTGTAAACTTTATGTTATTCTCGGCTAGCACCTCCAGTGTTTCCGTATCCACAGCGGTTTCTGCAAGCCACATTCCTTCGGGCTTTCGCTTGAAGCGATATTCAAAATCCCGAATACCCCAGAGCACCTGGGTTTCTTTGTCGCGTCTGTTGGCCAGTGGCATAATCATGTGATTATACACTTGCGCCACAGCCGAACCGTGGCCTCCAAAATTTTTCAGGCTCAGTTTGTCAGCTTCTAAGATCGCTTCATATGTTTGGGCAGCATAAACTTCCATCCACGAAAGTAATGTGGGACCAAAATTGAAACTGATGTACGCGTAGTTGTTGACAATATTTTTAATAATCCGTTCCTCATCCAGAATGCGCGAGGTAGCATTCGGCTCATAGCATTCGGCTGTGATCCGTTCATTCCAATCGTGATAGGGATGCGCAGAGTCCTGAAGTTCGATTACTTCCAACCAGGCATTTTCGCGTGGGGGTTGATAA
>JAEUUB010000522.1 GCA_016787745.1 Cyclobacteriaceae bacterium | reverse complement strand
TGCTGGTAATTGTGGCGGTAAGTTACCAATCCTTAAAATCAGCCTTTGCGAATCCCATTCACTCCATTCGTAACGATTAAATATTTCGGATTTTGATGTTCTGGGAATTCGGTGCCTCGATCAAGCATGGTCTTTCCATCGAGCGGATGTTGGTTGTAATTATGTGTCGGATTATTGAACTTAGTAATTTAACGGGTCGATATTTTAAAAGAAGTTTGATATGAGCAAAAAAACCAAAAATGAGTTATCAGCAAAGGAAAGCGAAGAGCTGCTTAGGATACTCGAAATGCGATTTGAGAAAAATATGAATCGCCATAAAGGTATAAAGTGGGCTGCCGTGCAGGCGAAGCTGGAACGAAATCCAGGAAAATTATGGTCACTGTTTCAAATGGAAGAAACCGGGGGCGAACCTGATGTGGTTGAGTATGATAAAAAGAAAGATGAATTCATTTTTTATGATTGCAGTGCGGAAAGTCCTGCAGGGCGAAGAAGTCTTTGTTACGATCACCAGGCACTTGAATCAAGAAAAGAACATAAGCCTAAAGACAGTGCGGCAGAGGTGGCGGCAGCCATGGGTATTGAACTCTTAACCGAAGAACAATACCGCAGTTTGCAGCAAGTGGGAAAATTCGATACGAAAACTTCAAGTTGGGTAAAAACACCAGCAGAAATCCGAAAACTAGGGGGCGCCATCTTTTGTGATTTTCGGTACGGCCAGACTTTTACCTATCACAACGGGGCCGAATCTTACTATGCCGCCAGAGGGTTTAGGGGAATATTAAAAGTATGACAGCTATCGAAGCATGGACCGTATTTGCTATTGACGCGATTGATAAGCAATTCAGTTTATGACGCAATAGCACCCGTTTATTGTCGTTTTTGTACAGCCCAGGTATGTACCCCGATACTGTACTTTTACAAGTGAAATCAACATTCAACCAACACATTGGAAACGAAAAATAAAACGGCCATTACAGTAGAAGCTACTATACTGGCACCCGTAGAAAAAGTTTGGGAACTCTGGACAACGCCCCATCATATTATGAAATGGAACAATGCTTCAGAGGATTGGCATACCCCCCATGCCGAAAATGATCTTCGCGTGGGAGGCCGGTTTGTTTCGCGGATGGCTGCCAAAGACGGAAGCATGAGTTTTGATTTTGGAGGAACCTACGATCAGGTGAAAACCAACGAGCTGATTGCTTATACCATGGATGACGGACGAAAAACGTCCGTAGTCTTCACAAAAAAAGGCAATCAGACTTACGTGAGCGAAACATTTGATGCCGAGGGAGAAAATTCTATAGAGATGCAGCGGGCAGGTTGGCAGGCGATCTTAAATAATTTTAAAAAATACGCTGAACAATAGAATTTATGAAAACGATCAATTTTGAAATTGAAATAAAAGCTCCCGCAAAAAAGGTTTACGAAACCATGATTGGGGATAAAACGTATCAGGCGTGGACGTCTGTGTTCAATGCTTCGTCTCATGCAAAAGGTTCCTGGACAAAGGGATCAAAAATTCTTTTCATTGGTACGGATGAGCAAGGGAAACAAGGAGGTATGGTAAGCCGCATTTTGGAAAATATTCCGAATAAATACATATCCATAGAGCATTATGGAATGCTTAAAGAAGGAGCGGAAATTTTAAGTGGACCTGAGGTTGAACGTTGGGCGGGCTCACTGGAGAATTATACTTTCAATGAGAAGGATGGCCATACCACCTTGTTAGTTGCGCTGGATTCTGATGAAGAATACAAATCGTATTTTGAAGAAATGTGGCCGAAAGCACTGGCCAAATTGAAAAGTTTATGTGAATAGCCACCCTTAATGCAAGTCTACATGAAATATCCAATTTATCCCTGTTTATGGTTTGATGGCAAGGCCGCAGAGGCAGCCGCTTTTTATTGTTCTGTATTTTCCAATAGTCGGATTATCAGTAACTCACCGATGGTTACTCAGTTTGAGTTAACGGGAAAAAAGTTTATGGGGTTAAATGGCGGGCCTCAATTTAAGTTCACTCAATCTGTTTCCATGTTTGTTTTTTGTGAGACACCCAAAGAGCTTGATACCTTGTGGGCTAAACTCGCCCCGGGGGGTACGGTGATGATGCCTTTGGATAAATATCCTTTCGCTGAAAAATTCGGGTGGACTACCGATCGCTTTGGTTTGTCGTGGCAATTGTTTTTATCCGGAGCAAAACAAGAAATAAAACCCTGCTTGTTGTTTGTTGGCGATCAGTTTGGTCGGGCGGAAGAGGCCATAACGTTTTATACTAGTGTATTTAAGGATTCTCAGATAACAGATCTTAACCGGTATGAAAAGGGCCAGCCGGCTGAAGGAAGTATTTCGCATGCGCGTTTTACTTTGGGAGGTACCGGTTTTGTGGCAACCGAGAGTAACTTATCTCACGACTTTAATTTCAACGAATCAATTTCGTTTGTTGTGGAATGCGAAACACAAGATGAAATTGACTATTACTGGAACAAACTTACAGAAGGCGGACAGGAAAGTATGTGCGGTTGGCTAAAGGATAAGTTTGGCGTTTCGTGGCAGATTGTACCTGCGGTGCTGGGTAAATTGATGAGCGACCCGCAAAAATCACAACGGGTTATGCAGGCGTTTTTGAAAATGAAAAAATTTGAGATTGAAAAATTGCTGCAGGCGTAAATCCTGCCGCAAAACTTTAACCGCTCTCAGTTTGCCTGAGAGCGGTTGAAAAAAATTTATCTACTGGCCTATGCAAAAGGTTTATCGATAGCCACGCTGGGTTGTGTAAACCATTTTGCACCCGCATCGGTCATGTACGCGCAATCTTCAAGTCGAACCCCAAACTCACCGTAAATACAAATCGTTGGTTCTACGCTAAAGCACATACCGGGTTCAAAAAGTTGTTTGTTGCCAAGCACCATATTGCCCCACTCATGGCCATCCATACCAATACCGTGGCCCGTGCGATGCGGAAGACCAGGTAATTTATACTCAGGACCAAAGCCGGCATCTGTAATTACTTTGCGTGCTGCGATATCAACATTTTCACAGGGGTTGCCTAATTTTGCTGCCGCAAATCCCGCGGCCTGAGCTTCTTTTTCCAGGTTCCAGATATCGCGCTGCCGTTGCGTGGGTTCACCAAAAACTACAGTTCGGGTTATGTCCGATGCATAACCACCCACGCTGCATCCGCCATCCATCAACACCACATCGCCCACTTTTAATTTTTGCGGAGTGCTGCTACCATGTGGAAAGGCGGTATACTCACCAAACGAAACAAATGCGCCACCGCGGGCACCCAACCTGGAGTGGGCTTGTGAAACAATGTTGGAAAAATCTTGTTGCGTCATTCCTTCGGTAAGCATAGCGATTGCCACCTTGTAGGATTCGAGCGTTACTTCATTGGCTTTTTGCATTAAAGCAATTTCGGCCGGGCTTTTTATAAGGCGACAAGGAACCGTAACCGGATCAGCGCTCACATACTCAAACGCAGGCGCTTCTTTGCGAATTCCATCAAACAGGAAAAAACGCACGCGCTCTTCCATACCAATGCGCCCCGATCGTAAACCCATGTCTTTAAATATCTGAGCCACCAGTTTATAGGGGCTCTCATGTTCTTCCCACACACGTAAATCGGTTCCCAGTTTCATCAACTCCCGAATACGCTCTTCTTCAAAATGAGGGCCTACATATTTTATCTCGCCTTTAGCAGGAATAATAGCGGCCATCATACGTTCGCTGGTGCCCCAACGGATGCCGGTAAAATATTCCATGGTAGTGCCGCCATCCAGATAGATGGCCTCAATTTTATTTTCCACCATCAGGCGTTGCGCCTTTTCTATTCGGGTTTTTCGTTCATCGAGAGAAATTGGAAC
>JAEUUB010000516.1 GCA_016787745.1 Cyclobacteriaceae bacterium | reverse complement strand
TATTCGTTGTATTATCAGGGATATTCCTGACAAACGCTATTCTTGCCGAGATGATTGGCGTAAAAATATTTTCCGGAGAAGGCGCTCTGGGGCTGCAACCTGCCGGGCTCTCCCTACTGGGATTTACCATGGATTTTAATTTGACCGCGGGGGCTGTTATCTGGCCCGTTGTTTTTATAACCTCCGATTTAATTAATGAATATTTTGGAAAGCCGGGCGTAAAACGAATCAGTTATCTGGCCGCTTTCTTTATCGCCTATTGTTTTATTGTTGTTTTCCTTACCATGAAACTTCCACCTGCGCAATGGTGGCTGGAAGCAAACAGTCAGGATACCGAGGGGAACTACTTTAATATGGATTTTGCCTTCAACAAGATCTTTGGGCAAGGGCAACGAATTATTATTGGTTCGCTCGCTGCTTTTTTAATCAGTCAGTTGGTGGATGTTTTTGTATTTCAAAAACTGCGCAAAGTAACCGGGCAAAAAATGTTGTGGTTGCGGGCAACAGGTTCAACATTAATCTCTCAGTTTATCGACAGTTTCGTTGTATTATATATTGCCTTCCTTGGTGTTTTCTCGGGTCAACAAATACTCGCCATTGGCATCACCAATTATATTTACAAATTCACGGTTGCCATTCTATTAACTCCGGTTATCTACCTCGGGCATTACTTAATCGATCGGTATTTGGGAAAGGAGAATGCTGAAAAACTTTCTGATGAGGCGGCCCAGGGAAGTCAATCATTTCTTTGAGTTCCTTACACAATCCAGAATTACTCCTGTGGCTATTGCTGCATTCAAAGACTCCGCTGCACCATAGCGGGGAATTGTAATCTTCTGGGTTACTAACTTTTCAATGGACTCAGAAATTCCATTCGATTCATTTCCGATTACAATAAACCCGCCTGCTTTAAAGTCAATTGCATGAACATCTGTGCCTTCGAGAAAAGCGCCATACACGGGCCTTCCTGCTTTCGCGAGATACATTTGAATATCGGTATAGAAAACCTCCACCCGGCTAAAAGATCCCATCGTTGCACTTAATGTTTTTGGATTATAAAAGTCTGCTGACTCCTCGGAGGCAATTATGTGTTTCACTCCGTACCAGTCTGCTGTACGTATGATGGTGCCCAGATTACCCGGATCGCGGATATCGTCCAGCACCAGCACTAGTTCATTCTGGTCGGGAGTAAAAGAGGTGTTGGCTTTCATTCGGGCAACTGCCAGCGCACCATCATTCGTTTTAAAACTTCCAGCGGCAGCTAATTCCGTTGCGGTAGCCAAGACTACCTCCGCTTTCAGGTTCCTAAGGAATCTTTCCTGCTCCTCTAAAAATTGTTCTGTTCCAGCCAACCATGTTACCTCATAGTCTGCTATTATTAGTTCAATGACGCTTTTCGTGCCTTCCACCACAAAGCATTGCTCCTGTTTTCGGTATTTCTTTACTTGCAGGGCTTTGAGATGCTTAATTTTAGCTTTTGAGATCATACGTGGGTAAACCTATAAAACTTTTTTCATTCCTTT
>JAEUUB010000474.1 GCA_016787745.1 Cyclobacteriaceae bacterium | reverse complement strand
CTCGATCTTCAGGAGATCTCTACACAGCAAGGAATTTTAGCGAAAGATCAAACCAACTATTTATTTGGAATACGTGCCTGGGGAATTGATACCACTTTAACCGGTGGCTTTATTACCTGGAATATCTTTAGAATGCCCATACTGTTTTTTGTTTGGATCATCTTTTTTATTGCCTCTCTGGCTGAAAGTAATCGGGCGCCCTTCGATTTGCCCGAAGCGGAATCGGAATTAGTGGCAGGCTTTCAAACCGAATATTCAGGATTCCGATGGGCCATTATTATGCTGGCCGAGTATGCCCTGATGTTGTTGGTAAGTTTTGTAGGGGTAATCTTATTTTGGGGTAGCTGGAATACACCCCTGCCAAATCTCGGATCGTTGCTATTGGCAGACTGGACAACAGGTTCTGCAGGTTCTGTTAGTTTTCATATTTGGGGAGTTTTTTGGTTAGTCTCAAAAGTCTTTTTTACTGTGGCCTTACAAATCTGGGTGCGCTGGACTTATCCGCGCCTTCGCCTTGACCAACTCACTTCCTTAAGCTGGAAATTCCTAACCCCGATCGCTTTGTTGCTCCTGATTATTTGTTCACTTTGGAAATTACTTTTGTGAGTCTCGGTAAAAAATATATCTCATTCATCTTTTCTTGTTTGGCTTTATTGACAATCAAGAATTCTTTTTCACAGGGTAAAATTGATAGTCTGGAAAATGTATTAAGAAATTCATCTTCCGATTCTATCCGATTAACCGCTCTCATCCAACTTTCGAAAGCGTATCAATACAAAGATTTCTCCAAGGCTGGTGAATATTCCAACCAGGCTTTAGAAATAACACATAAAAAAAATTGGCATTGGGGAAGAACGCAAGCGCTTACACAGGCTGGTTTTTTAGCCACCATCCAAGGCGATTATTCTTCGGCCATTAAATATGACAATGAAAATTTTCAATTGGTAATCTCATCCGGAGACAGCACCGCTATAGCAGAAGCCTTGAATAATATTGGAAATGATTACATAGAACTCGGCAAATACGATGAAGCCTACTATTACTTTACACAATCGTATCGTATAGCCCGACAGATTGATGACTCCTTAAAAATGACGGTCGCTATATTCAACACGGGTACCGTATTAACAGAATTGGCTCAATATGATTTAGCGCTCGATCATTTTAAAGTAAGCCTGGAAATCAGCAAAAAAATTGAAGATCTGGATGGCATTGCTTTTTATCACGATGCCATGGGCGATGTTTACCTGAGAAAGAAAGAATTTGACAAATCGGAAGACTATCTGAAGCAGGCTTTAAAATTTATACGCGATAGAAATCTAACGGTGATTGAACCAAAAGCCTTAAAGCATTTGGCCCAACTTAATTTTGAAAAAGGGGAATTAACCAAGGCGCTCGCCTATTACGACACGGCCAAACATGTGTATGAGCAAACGGATAATGGATTTGGAAATGCCGAAGTTAACCTGGGAGTTAGTCAGATTTTAACAGCCCAGGGGGCTTTCGATAATGCGCAGGCTCTTATTCAACAAAGTTTGCAAACCGCAAAGCAATTTAATGCCGAACGAATGGAAATTGACTGTTATAAACAGTTATCTGAATTGGCCGAAATGAGGGGCGATTATAAAGCCGCATTGGCCTTCCATAAAAATTATAAACAGTTGGAAGACTCCTTATTTAGCCACGAAATGCTTGAGCGGGTTTTTCAGGATCAACTTCGCTCAAAAATTGAAACCAAGGATTTTGAAATTGCTGCCTTGAGCCGGGCGCAGACCGAAAAAGATACCGAATTAAAGCGAGAAGAGTTCTTGAGAAATGTTCTGGTCGTTTTGATGGCCTTAACCGCTATTCTGCTTTTCACCGTTTACCGGAGTGGCCAACGAAGAATCCGCATTAACAAGATGCTGATCGAGCACCAGGAGGAAATCAAAAAACGGAGTTTAGAACTTGAGCAACTGAATCAGGTAAAAGATAAATTCTTTTCTATTATTTCACATGACTTGCGGTCACCCATTAATGCCTTATCGGGAATTTTGAATTTGCTTGAGAATAAGCACTTATCCCCTGAGGAGTTTGGTCAACTTACCAAAGAACTAAAAATTCAGTTTGACCATACGCGCTCATTAATTAATAATCTGCTTGATTGGGCATTGCTTCAAATGGACAAGCTTAGGATTCAGCCTGAAAAGATTAATTTGTCTTCTGTGGTTGAATCTAATTTCAAACTCCTTAGCTCGCTTCATCTAAAAGAAATGAGATTGATAAATCTTGTGCAGGATGGGGTTACCGGCTGGGGAGATCAAAATATGATCAATCTGGTGTTTCGAAATTTGATTCTCAATGCAATAAAATTTTCTGAAGCCGGAGGTCTTATTGAAGTATCGGCAGAGACTGAAGGCACTCATTATGTAATGTCAGTTAAAGATTATGGCGTGGGCATTCGTCCCGAAGTACAGAAGATTCTTTTTGACAAAACCTCGGGGTATACAACGCGTGGTACCGCGAATGAAAAGGGGACCGGGCTGGGGCTTATTCTTTGTAAAGAATTTATTGAGAAAAATGGCGGCCAAATCTGGCTCGAGAGCGAAGTTGGGAAAGGCAGCACCTTTTATTTCACCATTAAAAAGGCTTAATACAGCCTTTCTCCATTTTACTCCTATTTTTGCTAATCCCTAATGAAGCGCAAGTCGTCATATTGGTCTGCCTTTACCCACGCGTTGCAAACATTAACACGAGGTTTAGCCCTTACATTTACCCATCTCGTAAAAGCAAGAAAGGGCAGAAATCCAATTTCCATTCAAGAACCAGGATACTTTAACAAGCAAAACGGTATAGCCACAGTACAATATCCTTTTGAAACCATTCCCGTACCCGATAACGGTCGATACAAATTGCACAACGAAATTGAGGATTGCATTGTTTGTGACAAGTGTGCCAAAATTTGTCCGGTCGATTGTATTGAAATTGAGCCTATACGGTCGGCAGAAGAATTTGGAAAAACTTCGGACGGTACATCAAAGCGGATTTATGCAGCCAAGTTTGATATTGACATGGCCAAGTGTTGCTTCTGCGGTTTGTGTACAACGGTATGCCCCACCGAATGCCTTACCATGACGAAAGAGTATGACTTTTCCGTTTTCGACATCACAAAACATAATTTTGGGTTTGGTGATATGAGCCTGGAGGAGATTGAAGCCAGAAAAAAGGAATGGGATCAGTATCAGGCAACAAAAACCTCCACTCCTCCTCCATCCGATTTACCCAGTACAAGTGCCAAGCCCGTGTTTAAACCCAAAATAAAACCACCGTCTCCTTCAAAACCCGAATAACTGTGCAAGAAATTTTACTATACGTATTTATTTGTGCATCGTTTGGATCTGTTTCGATAATCATCCTCAATCGCAATGTGTTTTATGCGGCCCTTGCTTTGCTGGTATGCTTACTTTCCCTGGCCGGTATCTATGCTTTACTCTCCGCGGAATTCCTGGCCGTTACACAGTTGCTGATTTATGCAGGAGGTGTTATGGTACTCATTATCTTCGGCATTATGCTTACAAATAGAATTTCTGGGAAACCGTTGTATGTGACCTCTCAAAATTGGATACCGGGTATTCTCATTTCTCTGAGCTTGTGTGCTACCATAATCTACTCATATACTCCGGGGAGCACAAAAAGTGTTCTATCCGATGCAAAGGAAACACATTTACAACAAATCGGTACGGAACTCATGAGCGCGTATGTTGCTCCATTCGAATTAGGCGGAATTCTGCTTCTGGTTTGTCTGGTAGGCGCAGCCCTTACAGCTTCCTCATTCAAAAAAAATACACATGGCTAAATCTGATCTGCTCTTTTACCTCGCTACCTTTCTCTTTGGTTCAGGGTTGTTGATCTCTTTTACCAAACAAAATGCGATTATGATTCTGATTGGGATTGAATTGATGTTGAATGCTGCCAATCTTAACCTCGTAGTTTTTAATTATCAGAAGAACAATCTGGATGGCCAGATATTCGCTCTATTTATCATTTTAGTAGCGGTTTGCGAAGCCGCGGTGGGGATTGCCATTATTTTGAAAACCTATCATTATTATCACACCTCGGTTCCCGATAAGATCAATGAATTAAAAGAAAAGTTTTGACAGAAACATTATTTCAAGCCTCTCCCTTTCTGTTGGCACTGATTACAGTCAGTTTGCCGTTACTATCGGCATGGGTTAGTTTTTTCATCAAAGATAGAGTTGCCTGGCTTGCCCCCTTGGTATGCAGTTTCTTACTGGGGCTCACCTTCCTTACTTCCGTGATTCTAATTTTTAATGGGGATTTAAATA
>JAEUUB010000031.1 GCA_016787745.1 Cyclobacteriaceae bacterium | reverse complement strand
CTTCTCATTTGTGTTCGTCAGTTGCAATGATGACGACAATGAGGTTTTGCCAACGGAAAGCATTGTTGTACTTGCCCAAGGCAATCCGGAGTTAAGCACACTGGTTGCTGCTCTTGTCAAGTACCCGGATTTAGTGACCACGCTTAGCGGAAGCGGAACCTTTACCGTTTTTGCTCCGACAAACGCTGCATTTGCTAATCTCCTCACGGCTATTGGTCAAACAAGCCTTGATGATATTCCGGAGTCGGTATTGAGAAGCGTGTTGCAATACCATGTTGTATCAACTGCTGCGGTTTTGTCTACCCAACTTACCAATGGCGATGTGACTACAGTTGGTGGTGAAGCTATAAATGTCAATGTTACTTCAGGAGTAAAGTTAAACACATCCGTTAATGTTGTTACCGCGGATGTTCGGGCCACCAATGGCGTGGTGCACGTAATCGATGCAGTGCTTGTGCCGCCTTCAATAACTCCAATTGTGGGAACGATTGTAGCTCCGGCATATTTCAACAAGAATTTTTCTACACTGGTTTCAGCTGTTGTACAGGCAGGTTTATTGCCAACATTACTGTCAACAACTAATCAGCTAACATTATTTGCTCCAACAAATGCAGCCTTTACTGCAGCCGGTATTACATCATTGCCTCCAAACACAACGGCTGGTAATGCCTTGTTAACATCTATACTTGCCTATCATGTTATTGCAGGTACCTCGGAAATCACAGCCGCAAATATTGCTACAGGTCAATCATCAGCCACCACTTTCGGTGGAGGCAAGTTATACCTAAGCAAAGGCACAGCAGGTGTGTTTATTAATGGCACCACGCAAATAACTGCTACTGATATTCAGGCTTCCAATGGAATTGTTCATGTAATTAACAGAACGTTGGTTCCGCCTACTCAAACAATTGCTGAAATAGTAGTTGCTAACACCACCGCTTCATCACCACAATTTACTCAGCTATTGGCTGCTTTGGCCCGCACAGATGGTCAAGGTGCTGATGATTTATTAGAGGCGGTAAGCGCATCAACCGGTGAGTTGACTGTATTTGCACCTACGGATGCCGCATTTCAGGCCTTATACACAGCACTTGGTGTTAATAATGTAAATGAAATTGAACTTTCAACTTTAATTGCAGTGCTTAAAAAGCACGTAGTTGGAGTTAGAAGATTCTCAACCGATTTAGTTTCCGGAGCGGTGCCAACACTGAATGGAAATGTAACGGTGAACACAGCAAACTTAACTGTAGTTGGTGGATCAGGTACTCCCGCTGCTCTCCAGCCAACATTGTTAAATATTCAAGGTAAAAATGGAGTTATACACGTAATTGATAAGGTACTTCTTCCGTAAGTGTAGAGGTGGGTTTGGTAGTAGGGTTGAAGCCCCGCAAATTTTGCGGGGCTTACCCATTACCAGATAATTTAGTTTATTTGAAAAGCTTTAATTCTACAACAGTGTTTTCAGTCCGCTATCGATACGTATTTATTCTTCTGCTTTCCGTCTACTCCTTCATTAATATCCGAGTTACGGTGGGTACCCGCCTGTTTGACTTTGAGCTTACTAGCGGATACTTATTTGCGGTGCTTGCTGTGGTGGTGTTAGGTGTTTGGGAATTAAACCGCATGGCCGAAAAACTTGTCATGCCTAAAGTTTCGCGTGTACACCCACTGATCATCCTTTTCCTGGCGAGTATGGTGAATGTTGTTTTGGTGTCAACCCTCTCACTATTTATTCTCTATTTTTTCCTGGGAATGCCGTTGGAGTTAAATTTTACACACTGGAAACTTCTTACCGCATTTGGGTTTCGGGTGAATCTGTTTTTAAACTGTCTTAATGCGATTGTGTTTTTCATGAACAGGTTAAAGAAAACACAATTGGAAGCCGAGCAATTGAAAAAGCAAAATATCGAAGCTCAGTTTGAAGCCCTTCGAAATCAAATCAACCCACATTTTTTATTTAATTGTTTTAATGTCTTGTCTACGTTGGTGCATAAAGACGCGGACGCATCGTCTAAATTTATTGCCCAGCTTTCACAGGTGTATCGCTATTTACTTTACAACCAGGAGAAGAAAATCGTCCCGTTAAAAGAAGAGTTGGCATTTTTGGATTCTTACACATACTTGCTAAGAACCCGATTTAATGATAATCTAATTATTCAAAACAAAATTTCAGACGGTTCGAAAGCGCTGGTGGTGGCCCCGGCATCCTTGCAAATGCTTATTGAAAATGCCATTAAGCATAATGTGGCCTCCAAAAAGTCACCGCTCAACATTATACTCGAAACAGAGAGCGACTACATTACCGTGAGCAACACGCTTCAGAAAAAGGAAA
>JAEUUB010000448.1 GCA_016787745.1 Cyclobacteriaceae bacterium | reverse complement strand
GTGGTGTCCAGTTTCTTTGCCGACATTTTTAAAAATAACGCGCTGAACAATGCCGTACTGCCGGTTGTGGTTTCGGATTCATTTTTGAAGAAACTTTTAGATACTATTCAATCTACTCCAGATACAATTGTTACGGTTGATCTGGAAAATCAAAAAATCAGTTTTGCCGGCCAGTCCGAAAAATTTGAAATCAATCCTTACAAAAAGGAGTGCCTAATCAATGGATACGATGATATTGATTACCTATTGAATCTGAAAAAAGAGATTAGAGAATTTGATTTAGCTCATTCATGAACAAAAAGATAGTTATACTGCCCGGTGATGGAATCGGTAAAGAAGTTACTACCGAAGGAAAAAAGATTTTAGAAAAAATTGCCGAATTGTTTGGTCACAGCTTTGAATTTGATGAAGCCACCATCGGACACGATGCAATTGAAGCTACGGGCAACCCGCTTCCCGAGGAAACACTCATTAAACTTAAAAACTGTGATGCAATTTTGTTTGGAGCTGTTGGTCATCCCAAATATGATAATGATCCTACATTAAAAGTAAGACCTGAGCAAGGGTTGTTAAAAATGCGCAAGGAGTTAGGTCTATACGCTAACCTGCGACCTATAAAACTTTTTGATGAATTATTAGAAGCTTCAAGCATTAAGCCTGAGATTTTGAAAGGCTCAGATATTTTATTCTTCCGTGAGTTAACAGGCGATGTGTACTTTGGTGAGAAAGGGAGAAAAGATGATCGCAATACGGCTTATGATATAATGATTTATCAGCGCTATGAAGTTGAACGTATTGCTCACAAAGCTTTTCAATCCGCACGAACCAGAAAGAAAAAAGTTACTTCGGTAGATAAAGCCAATGTACTGGAAAGCTCACGACTCTGGCGCGAAGTAGTTCAGGAAATTGGCAAACAATATCCGGATGTTCAGTTGGAACATCAGTTTGTAGATGCCGCAGCCATGAGGCTTATTCAAAACCCTCGCAGTTATGATGTGGTGGTGACGGGAAATTTATTTGGTGACATTCTTACCGATGAAGCTTCGCAGATTGCGGGTTCTATGGGAATGTTAGCATCCGCTTCAATCGGTGATTCGGTCGGATTATACGAACCAATCCACGGCAGTGCCCATGATATAACCGGTAAGGGTATTGCCAATCCGCTAGCTTCCATACTCTCTGCTGCCTTGTTGCTTGATATTTCTTTTGGATTAAAAGAGGAATCTGAAGTTGTGATTAAAGCGGTTGAGCAAACACTGAAGCAAGGTTGGAGAACAACCGACATTGCTGATGCAAAAACTGCAAAAGAGAAAATTCTGAATACCCAAAAGATGGGAGCAGTGATCATTAGTGAAATAGAAAAAGTTGCCAGTTACCGATTACAGGAAACCGACAACAAATAACCAGTAATAAAAAAAATATGGCACAGAAAATTCAAATCTTTGATACCACACTTCGTGATGGTGAGCAGGTACCGGGTTGTCAATTGAAGACTGAGGAAAAAGTTATCATTGCCCGTGAACTTGAATTGCTGGGTGTAGATGTGATCGAAGCAGGCTTTCCAATTTCAAGCCCCGGAGATTTTCTTTCCGTAGTAGAAATTTCAAAGGCCGTTAAAGACCCTATTGTTTGTGCTCTTACCCGTTCAAAAAAAGAAGATATTGATGTAGCCGCAGAGGCATTACACCATGCGAAGCATGGAAGAATTCATACGGG
>JAEUUB010000438.1 GCA_016787745.1 Cyclobacteriaceae bacterium | reverse complement strand
CACCACCCATCACATACCCTATCCACGAAATTTTTGGATTGCTCTTCAGCTTTTCTCGGGCGATTTTATAATCAACTTGCCCGTGATACAAATAGTCGCGGTAGTCAACATGAGCGGTTAATACTTCTCCATCGCCAAGTTTGCTTCGAAAGATGCATTGGAAATCGTCACGCAAGTTGAGTGTAACATGGGTTTGACGGGCAATAGGCATTTGTAAAACCAGTGACCCCGAATAATCAGCAATACCTCCCATTACATCCAATCGGCCTGGGGCAGAGGCTTTCGCATAGTTTTTTACGGGGCGTTTAGCGCTCAAGGGCGTAGGCGTTGAGATTAACTTTTAATAGTTCAGCCGCTTTGTCTTCGGGCATGGTGTCGGCCATAAAATTACCGGCACCAATCTCGGGGCCAGCTGGATATTTTATTAAACCCGGTTGACGATAGGGAGGTTGCAACCAGATATGCATCCGGAACTCGGGATACTTATTTCCATCCACCGGTGCCTGCATGAAAGACATGACATATGGAAAATCCATATTAAAATTCATATCCATTCTTCGAACTGTCTGATGAAATAACGATGCCATATCGGCCAGTTCTTGAGGAGACAAGGAAATAAATGTTTGATGATTTTTTTTCGGGAAGATCATCACTTCATAAGCATAGCGCGCGAAGTAGGGAATAAAAGCAATGGCATTTTCATTCTCAGCAAGTATGCGAACATTGTCTTTCTTTTCTTGGTGGATTATTTCTTCGAAGATATTTTTTCCATTCGCAGTGCGATAGCGTTGTGCTATTTGGATTTGTTGATTTACCAGATTGAGAGGAAAGTCCACCGCATAAATCTGGCAATGCGGGTGCGGATTGCTTACCCCAACGGCCTCGCCTTTATTTTCAAAAATCAGCACGGATTTTATCTCTGGATTCTTTTCAAACTCAGCCATTTGTGTTTGAAATGTGGAGAATACTTTAATAACGGCTTCCAGCTTCATTTGTGAAAGCGTTATGTTATGGCGCGGGTCATAACAGACAACCCGGGCAATGCCTCGCGCATTTTCTTTTTTATAGAAACCTTCTGTTGCAGCAACCACAGGAGCCTGCATACCCACCACAGGATGGTCATTCTCAAAAATGAAAACATCCAAATAGTTTGGATTAACACTGCCATGTATTCTGGAGTTGCCCGGACAGAGGTAGCAGGTCGGGTCGTATACTTTAGACTCTTTGGTTTTAAAAAGATCTGCTCCTTGCCACGGACGAGAGTTTCTATGGGCGGAATAAACCACCCATTCTTCCCGCAAAGGATGCCACCGTTTTTCCCATTTGCCTTGATGAGAATTTGACATTCTGTAACTGAATTTTGTGACTTAACTTACCTGTAAGCTACACAAAATCAAATGCGCGATTGGGATTTTTTCTGGTCTTTAAAAGGGCACGTGTACGTGACGCTCTGCGTGATAACTGGATCGAACCAAAGGCCCGGATTCAACATATTTCAATCCGCGCTTCAGTCCTTCTTCCTTATACATGGCGAATGTATCGGGGCGGATAAATTCGGCAACCTCCAAATGCATTTTGGTAGGCTGTAAATACTGACCAAGCGTTAAGATCATTAGTCCATGGCTAACGAGATCATCCATCGCCTTAAAAACTTCTTCCTGTGTTTCGCCAACACCCAGCATAATGCCCGACTTGGTTCTTTTACCGGCCTCCCGAATTCGTTTGATCTGTTCCAGACTGCGATCATATTTGGCTTGGGGCCGTACCATCCGATACAACCGGCCAACGGTTTCCATATTATGCGACACCACTTCCTGGCCGCCTTCAATCATGCGATATAGCGCATCCCAATTTCCTTTTGTATCGGGAATTAATGTTTCAATAGTTGTATCGGGGCTGAGTGCTTTAGTCTGTACTACCGTTTGATACCAAACCTCAGCCCCGCGGTCTTTTAATTCATCGCGGTTTACCGAAGTAATAACTGCATGCTTTACGCCCATCAGTTTAATTGCTTCGGCCACCCGGCTTGGTTCTTCCGTGTCGTATTCTGTAGGTCGGCCGGTAGCTACTGCACAAAAGGTGCAACTGCGTGTGCATACATTTCCCAGAATCATAAACGTGGCTGTTCCCGCTCCCCAGCACTCGCCCATGTTCGGGCAATTGCCGCTTTCGCAGATGGTGTGTAATTTATGTTCATCCACCAGCCTGCGCACCTTCGTGTATTCCGGACCTATGGGGAGTTTAACGCGCAGCCAATCGGGCTTGCGCTTTGTTTCCTTAGGCGATATTACGGGTAGTTCAATCATAAATAGCGTTGAGAGCTAAAGGGTATAGACTCAACTATATACTGACTAAATAAGTTCTTTGTATTGTTCTGCTGTTAGCAGCGAAGCGACTTCCGCAGGATTTGTTACAGAAATTTTAACCATCCATCCTTCGCCATATGCATCGCTGTTCACTTTTTCTGGTGCGGCTTCCAGGGCCTTATTAAATTCAATTACTTTGCCGCTGATCGGCATAAATAAATCCGAAACAGTTTTTACAGCTTCCACAGTTCCAAAAACATCGTGCTGATTAATTTGCTGGCCTACCGTTGAAATGTCGACATAGACAATATCGCCTAATTCGCTTTGTGCAAAATCGGTAATGCCGATAGTGGCCTGATCGCCTTCTATTTTAACCCACTCGTGGTCTTTGGTGTATTTGAGTTCCGCAGGAATATTCATAGTGCTTGAGGAATAAATTTTGACTCAAAAATAGTGAAACTATTACTCCCATCGATTTATTATCGGCAGTTATTTTGCCTGTAAGGCAGTACGCAGAAGAGGTAATTATTGCGACAGGTTAAACAATACCTTTACTCCCGCCCGGGTGGTAGATCTCCGGTAGGTATTGGTAACCAGAGGTTCGTTAATGCTTCGCTCGTAATACGCCTGAACACGTAATTTCTGATTAACCAAATAGCTAATGTTGGGTCGCATCTGGTAATTTAAATTACCATTGGTGATCGTGTTAACCTCGTTGATTTTGCGTTGAATCGTCTGATTGTTTGTGATGCTCATATTGAGTTGAAATGTGATGTCATTTTTAAGCGTTATCACCCGGCCTTGAGTTTTGAAAGGCAATTTCATGTTGTTTTTGGTGTAGCCAAGATCAATTGACCAATCCTTGCTTGTGAGTTCAGTTATTTGCGAATTGGAAATATTTAAAGCCAGATCACGTTTGGTTTTATATTCAAATCTGAAGTTGAGCTTGGAGCGAGTTCTTAAATTAACACCCACCAGAGGTGCAAATTGTTCACTGATCATCACCTGACTGATCACATAGATGGGGATCAATTCGCCATTGGCATTTGTTCGAGATGCAAACATTCCATTATTGTAATCTTCCACCGGATTGTTAATGGATACATCAGAATACTCCAGCGAATTCGAATAGTTCACTACGGAGTATGCGGAGTTGTAGGCGTGATTGATGGTGATAGATTGAAAGATTTCTTTCAGTCCTTCCAACTTACCTAAGCCGGTATA
>JAEUUB010000430.1 GCA_016787745.1 Cyclobacteriaceae bacterium | reverse complement strand
AAAAAAAATAATTAAGGCTTCGGTAGAAGATTTGCTTCGCGCGGATGCGGTTCTCACGAAGGAAATTTTAGCTGCAAAAATGTTCCCTATGATGGCCCCGCATTTTGAAATTGAAAATGAAATTGTGTGGGGTGCTACAGCGATGATGTTAAATGAGTTTAGAACTGTACTTAAAGAACTTAATTACTGATTCTGGTTAAACTCAATTTCTGAAAAAGCAACTTGTTTTGATGTGTGCTTTAGTTTTATTCTGAACGTGGCACTACTTACATTGTCAAATTGAATTGTGTTTGCCGTATTGACAACTAGTTTTCCCATTTGATTTTTTCCATCCGGTGTTTTGCAGTTGGGTTAATTTGGAGGTTGCTTCTCTAAAAAACAAGAGGCTACGCGCAGGCAGGCCCGCGATGACCACATGACTTTTGAGACAGCCTCTTGCTTTAAGTTCTGGTACGTATTATTTCTTACGCTTTGCTGATTTCTTAGTCACCTTTTTCTTAGCTACTTTCTTTTTCACTGCTTTTTTCTTCACAATTACTCTTTTCTTTGCCGCTTTTTTAACGACCTTTTTTGCTACTTTCTTCTTCGTGGTTTTGGGCTTAGTCTTTTTAACGGGTGTGGCTTTCTTTTTGGCAACTGAGGATACAGGTTTTGCCTCTTTTTTACTGGCAGCGATTTGTTTGGCCATAAGATTTAAAGCCGATCCAGCCTTGAACCATCCAATCTGACCGGCATTGTAGGTATGATTTACTTTGATCGTGTCTTTGCTGCCATCTTTGTGATTCAAAACCAGCGTCAGTTGTCTATCGGGTGCAAATGAGGTAAGGTCTGTAAAATCGATGGTATCGTCTTCCTGAAATTTATTATAATCAGCTTCGTTGGCAAACGTAATTGCCAGCATACCCTGTTTTTTCAAATTTGTTTCGTGAATCCGGGCAAAGGATTTTACCAATATAACTTTGATCCCTAAATGACGTGGCTGCATGGCCGCATGCTCACGAGAAGAACCTTCGCCATAGTTATGATCACCTACCACAATAGAAGAAATTCCTGCGGCTTTATAAGCGCGTTGTGTGGCAGGCACGGGACCGTACTGTCCGGTTAATTGATTCTTTACACTATCGGTTTTGTCATTGAAGAAGTTGGTTGCTCCGGTTAATGTGTTGTCTGAAATATTGTCGAGGTGTCCACGGAAACGTAACCAGGGACCGGCCATGGAAATATGATCCGTAGTACACTTGCCTTTCGCTTTAATCAATAGTTTTAGTCCAGTCCAGTTCTTGCCATCCCAGGGCGCAAACGGACTTAAAGCTTGTAAACGTTTCGAGGTAGGATCGATGCTAACTTTTACTTTGCTGCCATCTTTTGCAGGTGCAAGATATCCGGGATCCTTTACATCAAATCCCTGCGGAGGAAATTCAACTCCTTTCGGCTCATCGAGTTTAACGGCCTGACCGGCTTCGTTGATGAGGGTATCCGTTAAGGGATTAAAAGTCAGATCACCGGCAATTGCAAAGGCTGTCGTTATTTCCGGAGAGGCAACAAACGCATGCGTATTGGGGTTACCATCATTACGTTTGGCAAAGTTTCTGTTAAATGAAGTGATAATTGAATTTTTACGATTAGGATCATTGGTGTGACGCGACCATTGTCCAATGCAAGGCCCACAGGCATTGGCTAAAACCACACCTCCCATTTTTTCAAATACATCCAGATACCCATCCCGGTCAACGGTATACCGAACCTTCTCTGAACCTGGGGTAATTGTAAACTCTGCTTTGGCTTTTAAGTTTTTATCCACGGCCTGCTTGGCTAAAGAAGCCGAGCGGGTAATGTCTTCATAACTTGAGTTGGTGCAAGAACCAATCAAACCAACCTCTAAACGCTGAGGCCAATTGTTGGCCCGCACTTCCGATGCGAATTTTGAAATTGGAATGGCACGATCGGGCGTGAAGGGACCATTCACGTGTGGTTCCAATGTAGAGAGATCGATTTCAATAACCTGATCGAAATACTTTTCGGGGTTTTCGTATACTTCCGGATCTCCGGTAAGGTGTTCCTTTACTTTGTCAGCAAGGTCCGCTACTTCGGCACGGTCGGTACCACGCAGATACTGAGCCATTTTTTCATCGTATCCAAAGGTTGAAGTGGTAGCTCCAATTTCAGCTCCCATGTTGCAGATTGTTCCTTTACCCGTACATGAAAGAGTTTGAGCACCAGGACCGAAGTATTCAACAATGGCACCTGTTCCCCCTTTCACGGTTAAAATTCCGGCTACCTTAAGGATT
>JAEUUB010000417.1 GCA_016787745.1 Cyclobacteriaceae bacterium | reverse complement strand
CCAATATGTATTGTCCAAAAGCACCATCACCCCGATACGAATTATTTCTGCTGCGCCACATCTGATAACCATACCCTTGCAACCAATCGCTGGAATCTTTTTGAGCCTGAGTGGCTTTGGGGTTTTGCATGATCTTCATGGTAGCGGCTTCTTCAATCCAGGCTTTTGGTAAAATCTGCTTTCCGTTCCAAACCCCGTTTTGCAAAAACAATTGACCGAACTTTGCCATGTCTTCCGTTTTTAACCGCAACCCCCACCCGCCTGTGTTTATTCCTTGCGGACTTACTTCCCAATCAATGCCTGTAATTCCCAGCGGTTGAAATAATCGCGGCTTGAGGTAATCCATGATTTTTTGTCCGGTTACCTTTTGCACAATCGCGCTAAGCATATAGGTAGCAGCGCTGTTGTATAAAAATTCAGAACCCGGTTCATGCAGGATGGGTGTGTTTAAAAAAGTGCGCGCCCAATTATCGCTAATCACTACCGGGCCCGTGGGATCGGGTTGCTGGCCGACACTCATACTCAGCAAGTCTTTTATCCTCAGGGCCGAAAGAGCAGGATCGTTATAGTTTGGAACTTCGTTCGGAAAAAAGGAAACCACTTTATCCTCCACGGAAAGTTTCTTTTCTGCTACCGCAAATCCAACGGCTGTTGCCGTAAAGCTTTTACTTACCGAATACATGGTGTGTGGCAATGTCGGTTGATACGGATTCCACCATCCTTCGGCCACTACTTTCCCGTGGCGGAGGATCATGATGCTATGAAATTCATGATCGCTGGCGGCCGCGGCATCCAGAAAATTAAGAATTTGCTGCGAGGAAACTCCCTCTGCTTCGGGTGTGCTGCGCGGCAATGCGCTTTGCGCGAACAGTCCGGAGGTACTAAGTATTAAGAGAAAGGTAATTTTAATGCGATGCATGGCAGTACGGGTTGAGTATAAGAATAAAGATCTATATCCAGCTATTTTTTATGGAGCTTCTTGCTGGAGAAGAACACAAACAAATGTAAGAGTGTAATCGGATACAAATCGAAATAATGTTTTAAAAAATAGCTATTATTACCATCCTTA
>JAEUUB010000382.1 GCA_016787745.1 Cyclobacteriaceae bacterium | reverse complement strand
CCTGGCCACCAGCGACAACCGATGGACGGGGAAGGCCTTTTACCATCACTCCTTTGATGAAGAAAAATTAGATTCCGCTTTTGCCTTTGGAGGTTTTTTAAATTACAGCACATTTAAATGGAACGTAGAAGTATTAACACGCCATGTAGGTGCTAACTACAATCCCGAAGTTGGTTTTGTGCGCAGAACAGATATTCAACAACTCGCTTCAACCACCTGGTACAATTTTTATCCGTCCTCAGGAATTATGCAAAGCCATGGACCGGGTTTCGATTTTGATATGGTGCGTAATCAAACCTATGGTTTTCTCGATTGGGATTACAATTTCATGTATCGCATTCGTTTCAGAAACACCGCTACATTTAATATGCGGCTACGAGAAGAGTACACATACTTGTTTAATCCCTTTGACCCGAGTGGATCGGATGGTTTGGAATTGCCCGCAGATACTGATTATCAGAATTTTTTAGTGATTGCAAATTATAGCTCGGATGCACGCAAGCGGTTGTCGTTCGACTTAAGTACCCGATCGGGTGGATATTTCAATGGAAACCGGGTTAGTTTTAATGGCAACCTTACGTATCGCTATCAACCCTGGGGGTTTGCATCGCTCAACTTTAGCTACAACAGAATCCGGTTGCCGGAACCCTACACCAGTTCTAACTTGTATCTCATTGGCCCTCGAATCGATTTTACTTTTTCGCGCAAAGTGTTCTGGACAACCTTTGTTCAATACAACAGTCAGATTAATAACTTAAACATAAACAGTCGGTTTCAATGGCGCTTTAAACCCGTGTCGGATCTCTTTATTGTATATACAGAGAATTACTTTGCTGAATCTTTTGAAAACGGAAGCATTTTTGAAGTCGGACAGCCTAAGACAAGAGCTCTTGTCTTGAAGCTTACCTATTGGCTAAATCTCTAATTTCAGCGGGTTAGCTATAATTTTATACCTGATAATCAAGTTGTTACAAAAAATAAAATATATGTTTAAACATATATTTTAAAACTGGTGTTATACTTGCACAACAAAAAACAAACTAAAAATTAAACACATGAAAAGAGTAAATGCAATTATTGCCTTACTGTTGGTAGCAGGCATGGCA
>JAEUUB010000328.1 GCA_016787745.1 Cyclobacteriaceae bacterium | reverse complement strand
TAATCCAATTATCTCATCCCGTTGCTCCGGTCTGAACCATTTAATTTCTGGATCCCGTTTGAACCATGTGAGTTGCCGTTTTGCATATCGTCTCGAGTTTCGCTTCAACAAACGAATTGCCTCCTCCCGGTCGTACTGATTATTCAGATATCCGAATATTTCGCGATAACCAACGGTTTGCAAGGCATTCAAATTTTGTTTTGGAAAGAATCTTTCCGCTTCTTCAAAAAGTCCTGCAGCAATCATTGCCTCCATGCGCGAGTCAATTCTCTTGTAAAGTTCTTCGCGTTCTACCTCAAGACCAATCTTTACAATTTCAAACGGACGCGTTATTTTTTTTGCCCTTCGTAGCTCCTTCAAGGGCTTGCCTTTTGCGAAATGAAGTTCAAGGGCGCGAACCAACCGATGCGGATTTTTACTATCCACTCCCTGAAAATATTCCGGATCCCGTTCTTTCACCCTTTCCTGCAACCAGGCTAACCCTTTTTGTTTATACTCCTTCATAATATTCTCCCGTATGCCCGCAGGAATCTCCGGCATCGCATCAAATCCTTCCAGCACGGCTTTAACATACAACCCGGAACCACCGCATAGAATTAATGTATCGTGATTTTTAAACAAGTCTTGAATCAAAGCAAGTGCATCACGCTCGTAGGTACCCGCATCGTACGGTTGCTCAATGGAATGGGTATTAATAAAATGGTGTTTGATCTGCCTTAACTCTTGCTCAGTGGGCTTGGCAGTACCAATCTCTAATTCTTTGTAAATCTGACGCGAGTCGGCCGAAATGATTTCCGTTTTAAAATGTTCGGCCATCCGTATGGCAACAGCCGTTTTACCCACCGCAGTTGGGCCTACAAGGACGATTAGCTTCTTGGAATGCACGTTCAAAAATAGTTAATAGTCGTGAGTCATGAATCCTGAGCCGAGATCGCCACTACTCAAGACTAAAAACTCAATACTAATGATTAAGGACTCGATACTAATGACTATTTACTATGGCATAAAATCCCTATCTTGCCGTTTTAAAATTCGCCACTACGAATGATTAAATACACGAATCAATTCCTTACCAAGCTGGAAGATTTAATTGCCGAATCGGACTACATTCTACGGTACGAAAAAGGAAATTTTAAGTCTGGATATTGCCTGTTAAAAGAACAGAAGATCATGATCCTCAACAAGTTCTTTACCACAGAAGGAAAAATAAACGCCTTGCTTGATATTTTAAAAGGATTGGAACTGGATACTACCCGCTTCACTGAAAAAAGTCTGAAACTTTACGAAGAACTCAGTCAGGCAGAAGTAAAACAATAACCACGACCATGAAGGTTACCTTTCTTGGTACCGGAACGTCACAAGGGGTGCCTGTTATCGGTTGCGAATGTGAAGTTTGCCAATCCCTCGACTATCGCGATAAGCGATTACGATCTTCTGTTCACGTAAGCGTTAACGATAAAAGTATTGTAATAGACAGTGGACCTGATTTTCGCCAGCAAATGCTGCGCGAACGAATTCAGCGGTTAGATGCCATTCTTTTTACCCACGCCCATAAAGATCATATTGCCGGCCTGGATGATGTGCGGGCGTATAATTATCTTCAGAAAAAAGACATGCCCGTCTATGGCACATCACCCGTACTAGAGCAAATAAAAGCTGAATTCTATTACGCCTTTGAAAAATTTAAATATCCGGGAACTCCGCAGGTAAAATTGATAGAAATGTCGGATTCGTCTTTTTCCGTTCAGGGGATCCCCGTCATCCCCTTACCCGTGTTACACTATAAATTGCCGGTGATGGGGTTTAGGATAAACGACTTCAGTTACATCACAGATGCAAATCAAATTCCAGACACTACCTATCAATTATTAAAAGGCACTAAAATTATGGTGCTGAATTCACTTCAGCGTGAAAAACATCTATCACACTTTAATCTTGAAGAAGCGCTTGACGTTGCCGGTAAAATTGGTGCGGAACAAACTTACCTGATTCATATCAGTCACAAACTGGGCACACACAGAATAATCGAAAAGGAGTTACCAAAATCAGTAACTTTAGCATACGATGGTTTATCCATCGAACTGTAATTGTGCACACCAATTATTATTTTCTAAAGCAACTTAGCCAACAACTGAATAAGAAAATTGTTGGCTACACAATAGTTTCTTGCTTCAGCCAGAATAAAGACGAACTGGTTATTGAACTAAATGATTCGCAGCATTCGTTTTTTATTAAGGCCAGTCTGCTCCCCCAGTTTTGTTGTCTTTCGTTTCCGGATGTTTTTCATCGGGCACGAAAGAACAGCATAGACTTATTCAATGAAATTTTATTGAAACAGGTTAA
>JAEUUB010000323.1 GCA_016787745.1 Cyclobacteriaceae bacterium | reverse complement strand
GATCTGAACTCCTTCCTCTTTCAAAACTTTCAATAACTCAACTAAATTCTCCACCCGATAATTAAACATAAACTGTTTCTCGCTGGGGTTGAAATACGTTGTGTCCTCTTTGAACGGGCTCCAGGCAGTTAGAGCAGGTGTGGTCGCTTCCTTGTTATCAGGGTCAATCCATCGAAACGATGCCCCATACTCATCAATGGGCAAACCCAGATGTTTTCCATACCATTCCTTGATTTTCTTAGGGTCAGGTGTTTTAAAAAATACCCCTCCCAATCCTGTAACCCGTTTCATACTGTTGTGTCTTAATTATTATGTTTGAAAATTCATCTTTAAGAGAAATTTATGGAGCGACAAACCTTTACTAAAATCTTCAACCTGTTTTCAATTGCCTGCGGAGTTTGGTTTGCCTGCACTAGTTGGCTTTGGGCCTGGTTCGTTAACTTATTCATATCATTACCTGTGGCTATCATTGGTATGATATTCTGGTATTTTGGCAAACGAGATGGCGTAGATCGATTAAACCGTATTGCCTTGATTGCGCACGCGCTTGGCTTGGCTATCGCAATAGTCTCGTTATTTGTTTTATAATCCTCATCCGCTTACTTACTTTTTCTTCTGACTAGCTTTAAGTTTCCCTTCATAGATTTTAATCCATTGCCCGGGTGTCATTTTAGAAGCAAGCTTCCCTATTAATACAATGGGTACATCTTCTGCCTTCTTAAACCGGATACAAGATTTGCCCATATCCAGTTTTTTGTTTGAGAACTTTTTCCACTCCTCCGTAAACCATTCGAGCAATTCACCTTCAAACACAGCCATATGATACACGGCTATATGATTTTTCTGTGAAGCCAGACTCATGAATGGCAGCGGATCTTTAGGATTTACGTGATATCCGGCTGGAAATAATTTATGAGGTACCACGTAGGTGATCATACCATATTGCATGGTTTCTTCAAATCCTTTCGGGAGATTTTTCAAAATGGCATTCCGCAAATCCGAAATAATTTTCTTCCGATCATCCGGTAGAGATTTTAAATATTCTGCGACTGTCTTAGCTTTAGATTGCATAGGTCAAATATGTTGATCAAACAGAATTATATTCCCATCCGGATCAGTAAGCATAATACTACCTGGCCCTTTTGTCTTCTCGTCTGCTTCGGTTGTCAATTTAATGCCGTTGGCTTTAAGATGACGTTGAATTTCTCTCACGTCATCAAATGTTTCCATCGTATTGGCATTTTCATCCCACCCGGGATTAAAGGTTAAAATGTTTCCTTCAAACATTCCTTGGAAGAGACCAATCAGTGCATTCCCATTTTTCATAATGAGGTAGTTCTGCTTCAAATCACCCCCAAATACCTGGAAGCCCATCGTTTCGTAAAACTTTTTAGAAGCTGAAAGGTCCTTGACACTTAAGCTTATTGAAAAGGCACCTAATTTCATACTCTCTTTTTCGTTCGTTTTAACAATTGTATGCCCCACAAAGCCAAAGCAAAATGATGCTGCCAATGCTACGAATAATATTGTCCTTTTCATATTGGATGTTATTGTATTACAGAGTTTTGATTGTCTACGGATTCTATCGCAGGTAAAAATTTCTTGTTTCGCAGAAGACCGGCACTGAGTAGTGTAATAATTAATCCTACTGGAAATATTTCAGTTAAGGTTAC
>JAEUUB010000243.1 GCA_016787745.1 Cyclobacteriaceae bacterium | reverse complement strand
CCCTTGGAATATTGGACTTGGATAAGTCCCCTCCCTGAAGGAGTGACTAGATTAAATAGGCTTAAAAAAGAGCGCATTGATTTTATCCATCTGTTTGTTACCACTAACAAGGTTTTTGAATTTGAATTTATAAAACTGAAGTCAGGTTTAACAAAGCAAGGTCTGTTTTGGGTTTCATGGCCAAAGAAATCCTCTAAGGTAGAAACCGATCTGGATGAAAATAGAATCCGGAATTTCGGATTAAGGAATGGGTTGGTGGATGTAAAAGTATGTGCCGTAAGTGAGATTTGGTCGGGGCTAAAATTTGTGTTTAGAATAAAGGATCGCTAAAGGCTTTCCGCGAAATCCATTACGCAATTGACTCCATAAGTTTTGTGTGGCTCAATAGCGATGCCTACCCATTTAAATTTAGGTTCCAAAATATTTTTACGATGTCCTAAGGATTTAATACCATCATCAATCAGCAATCCGATCACACTATCTATTGCTTCCCAATTCCCATAATCACAATTTTCCGCAATCAAACCTCCTGCTTTCGCTTTCTTGCGAACACGCTGGTCAAAAGATGTACCATCCGAACTTGTGTGGCCGATCTGGCCTGTTTTGCCCATGTCTTTGGCATGTTGGCGTGCAACCCTGGTAAGCTCGGGAGATATTTGAAGAGCACCCATTTTCTTTGTGTTCTTTAAATCAGCGAGCAACGATTTTACATAGCTGTTTGATTCGAGTTTGTTTTCCTCCAGATAGGGGGTTAGATAAGCTTTAATAAAACCTTTGGGATCTGTGCGAACACTATTAAGCAACTTCAATACTTCTGCTTCCTTATCTTGTGAGAATAGGATTGTAGATTGGAAGGAAAGCAGGATAATTAAGGAGTAGAAATTTCTCTTACCCACAAATTGTGATGTTATAAGGTTAACTAATACCTAAGCGTTTTTGAATTTCCTCTAATGAAACGCCCTTTGTTTCTGGAAATTTTGTTAAGACCCAGATAAGTTGAAGGGTCATCATTCCTGCAAAAAACACAAAAATAATCCAGGGTTCATTCCGTAACAGTCCTTTGTCTTTATCAAGAAACATGGGTGTTAGGAGTGTGATTAAGGCTGCAAAAACCCAATGAACACTGGCTCCAAACGATTGCCCCATTGCACGCGATTTATTAGGAAAAATTTCTGAGATAAACACCCAAACGACAGCACCCTGCCCCATGGCATGCGCGGCAATAAAAAGCAAAAGGAAAGTCATCAAAAACAAGGGGCCCGATGCAAAATAGAAAGCATAGGCCACCATCAGCAGGCTAACAATATAGCCCAGAGAGCCTACAAGCAAAAGATTCTTTCTGCCGGTTCGATCGATCAGGTACAGACCTACAAACGTAAATATTAAGTTAATCCCTCCTATGGCAATAGAGTTGAATAAAGATTCTTTGGTTGCCAGTCCAGCCCGTTCCAAAATTTCAGGAGCGTAGTAGAGTATAAAATTTATTCCGGAGAGCTGATTAAACGAGGCAATAAAAAAGGCCAAAAGTATGGGTTTGAAGAGCTTCTTTGAAAAGAAGGGCTCGTCCGTGCCGGATAGTTGAGTGCTTTCATTGGCTTTCAGAATAGTATGCAATTCCGCTTCAGGATCCGGAACACCTAAAGCAGTTAACACACTTTTGGCTTTTGTAAGATCATTTTTTCGGGTTATTAACCAACGCGGACTCTCGGGTACACGTAATACCATGACTGTATATACAATGGCTGGAAAGGCCTCCATGCCAAGCATCCACCGCCAATCGTTGGCTCCATCAAATCCAACTAAAAAATAGTTAGATAGAAAAGCAATGAGAATACCAAATACAATATTGAATTGATACATCGCAACCAGACGACCGCGAATGTTGGAAGTTGAGATTTCGGCAATATATGTTGGTGCCACTACGGAAGATACTCCTACGCCAACGCCACCAATGAAACGGAAAAAGGAAAACAGATAAGGATCCGTGGCCAAGGCAGAACCGATTGCGCTTACCGTATACAGAATTCCAATCCAGAATAGTACTTTTTTGCGGCCATACTTTTCAGTTGGCCCCCCACCAAAGAGCGCACCCAATACGGTTCCCCATAACGCCATAGACATTATAAAAAAGCCGTGAAATAAGGGCGATGTATTCCAAAGCTGCTTAATGGGAAGGTTAGCTCCGGAGATAACAACTGTATCGAAGCCAAAGAGGAATCCTGCCATGGCCGCTACAATGGAATTGAAAAAAATATATTGTCGGGCATTCATAACTTACAAGGTTAACCTGCCATAATAGTATCAATAAGTAAGGTCACTTCCAATTGGCGGGGTCCAGTCGCCAGGATTTTACGTAAACCAATTGGTCTCTATCCAGATATTTCTGCTCAATAGCTTCCTCTAACATATGGTTAAAATCGCTCAGGCACACCAGTGGAACTCCGGCCTCCGAAAAGTTCTTTGTGGCCGTTTCGAATCCATAGGTAAAGATTGCCACCATGCCAATAACATTGCATCCTGCCTCTTTCATGGCCTGGGCAGCTTTCAGGGAACTGCCCCCTGTTGAAATCAAGTCTTCTATAAGTACAACCTTTTTACCTTTTTCAATTTTTCCTTCAATAAGATTTCCCATGCCATGTTCTTTGGGTTTTGGCCTCACATAAACAAAAGGAAGCCCCATAAAGTCAGCAACCATAGCCCCTTGTGGAATTCCTGCGGTCGCCACTCCTGCAATACACTCAACCTCCGGGAAATTGTGACGGATGGCCTGAGCCAGATTTTCTTTTATATACGTACGGATTTCCGGATAGGAAAGTGCTAATCGATTATCGCAATAAATGGGAGACTTCCATCCTGAACTCCAGGTAAATGGCTGCTTGTAATTTAGTTTGATAGCTCCGATTTGTAATAGGCGGGCGGCAATGGGGCCTGCTGTATCCCCGTAAATCTTGATAGTACTCATATGCGCAATTTATCAGGAAAGGAACCACAGGCCAACATCTAAGCCAGTAATCGTTTATAATTTTACCCACGATTGGCCGATTTTAGGTGACAGGGGTTGATTCATTGAAATTAATTTGTCTTTTTGCAACTGTAAAATCGTCCTGCGGGTGACATGAACCTTTTTGTAAACGACATACCCATCCGGATACTTCGTGTGAACGAGATGCCGCCAACGGGCCATATTAATTACGAGCTTAGCGCTTCCGAGGAGCCTATCACCAAAGCAAAGTTGTTTCATCATGTTTGGATCCATGATGTGAGCATTTTTGATATGGACTTGATTCTTGATTTACTTAATTCAAAAGTGCCGACTAATCTTTTCTCGTTACATCTTTCTGCCAAAGATTACGAAGCACTTAAAATTTTTATTCTCTCAAAATTCAAAGTTATAAAGGCGGCCGGTGGCTTAGTGAAGAAAAAAGATAGATTTCTGATGATCTACAGGATGAAGAAATGGGACTTACCAAAAGGGAAGAAGGAATCAGGAGAAAGGTATAAGGAAACGGCCGTGCGGGAAGTGGAGGAGGAGTGCAATGTAAAAGTGAAACTTGGTAAAAAAATCTGCACCACCTGGCATACGTATACCATGAATAAGAACAGCATGCTCAAAAAAACCAAGTGGTATGAAATGGAATTGCTGGATGACTCAAAAATTAAACCGAGTCTGGAGGAGGATATTGAAGAGCTGCGCTGGATGACCCAGAAGGAAGTGTATCATGCCCTGGAGAACTCGTACAAATCCATTCATTTTGTTTTCGAACAATACTACAATCGAAAAGAACGGATTGCTTAAAGTTTATACGGAATCATAGACGAAACATCGCCCTGGTACCTGTGCACTTCGCGGATAATGGAAGAGTTGATGGACGCGAAGAGTGGGGAGGTAATAAGAAAGACGGATTCTAATTCGCTGTTTAGTTTCCGGTTAACCTGCGAAATACTGTTCTCGTATTCAAAATCAGTGGTATTGCGTAACCCCCGCAGTAAATATTGAGCATTGTTTTTTTTGGCAAACCCTGCAGTTAACTCAGAAAATGTTTTTACCGAGATATTGGGATAGTTGGCGAATGTCTCTTCAATTTTCTCAACCATCAGGGCCACGGGAAAATACCTTTGACTTTTACTGCTATTGTACCCTATGGCAATAATGATTTCATCAAAAAGAGAAAGCCCACGCAAGACAATATCTTCATGACCTTTCGTGAAAGGATCAAAAGAGCCGGGAAAGAGGGCAATTCGTTTCATTCTTTTCTTAGTAGATGTGTGGAGTACAAATCAAAAAAATGATGTTCCTGAACCTCATCAAATAGATATCCGAATTTCAAATAGGCAGGCCTTTCGCCAAAGCTTACATTCCTGATATACTTAACAAACTCCTGATAATGGGGTGAGTTCTTACCGATATATCCCCAAAGTACAACCTCGCTTGTATTTTGATCAAAGGAAAGACCCTTCATTACCAGCATGATGTACTTTACGTAATCGGAAAATTGTTTTATTAAAAATTGATTGTAATAAAGGAGTTTCCCCTTTTGAACGACTACTATGTGCAGTTTAAAACGATCAACATAAACGTATAAAGGAGTTTTCTCTTTTCCGTTAGCAAAGTTCAGGACTCCTTCAATTAAGGCAGCGGATTGATGTACCACCCGAAGGGTCGTGTTTGCATAGAGTTTCTTAAACCAGTCGTATAAGTCCTTCTGTACAGCGAAGACGGTAACAGCGTCAATTTGCAAGTTGCGACACGTGAGTACTTCCTCCCGCGCACTATCTACTTGTGCATTAAACTGTAAATATTCTAACGCAGCTTCTTCTAAGAAAAGAGCTCCGGGCACCTGTGCAAACTTTGTATTCTTTATGGAAACGCGGACTTCTTTCCAAAACCCTGCCTGTAAAACCGGGTGTGAATCAAAAAGAACTTTAAATAAATCAAATAGCTCCTGATGCGAGCTGAGATCACCAAGTACGTAGTCCTCAAAAAAAAGAAGCCGACTGTCCTGCGTATCAACAATAGCAAGTTGAAGGTCTCTTATGCCGAGTTGAATCAGGAGTTCATATTGATGAAGTTTTTCCTCATCGAATCGATCATCCTTGATCTTTTTAATCAGCTTAAAACCTTGCGCAGTTGATTGCAAAATATTTTGTTATTCCCAATTGCCTGAGGTCGAAACGTCTACACGAGATCCGAAATGAAGCGGCTTTCTGTTTTTTGCCTCATTACTTGCCTTGCGAATAGGATTAACAGGCTTTGGATCCATTACTTCAATAACCTGAACTTTTAATCCAGACTTATCAACCTTGCCAACAAAGATTTCAAATTTTGTTCCTGGCTGGCCGGGCACATCCCCTAACGTAGCTAGATTTGTATTAGGATTGAACATATAATCCATCATAGTCATTACGGGCTGACCTTTGCGAACCTCATCGCCAACTTTAAGAGGTTCTAATTTGGTAATTGTACCTTCTTCCTGCATAGGGGGTTCATTTACCTTATCGCCAACTTTTAATGAATAGGGTTTTTGATTTTTAATAACGCGGTCTCCTTCTTTTACTTTAAAACCCATAAAAACCCCATTATCCGGAAAGTTAACCGTATAGGTTTTCTTAAAAATTCGGTCATGTGCCGATACGAAACCCAAAGTATCAATGATTACCTTCACCTCTTCCACACCGTATGATTTCTGGGTAATTTCTTCTCTGCGCTGGATAATAGGTACCTGCCCAGTGCGAATGAAGTTCGCCAATGAATCCCAATTAGCTGTATATCTTCCATTTACACTTTGAAAAACGATTTCAGCTTCGCGAATCAACTTTAATTTCTCAATAATGGCTGTTTCGGTAGTGGAAATAGATTCACGATCTTCAATGGTGCCTTGTACGCTTCGATATAGCCGATAAGCCAGAAAAAGACTGGCAAGAAGGAGGACTCCAGTAAGAATTTTAGTCAAGTTCATTGGTTACAGGTTTAGCTTGCAATTATAAATATTTTATGGCGTTTAAAACAACCAATTATAACTTAAAATAGCCCCTTAAACGGTCAATTTTCGATCTATCGGGCAGATAACTGAAAATCCCATGCAGTTCGCCTTTTTTAAGTAGCCGAATTTCATTCCAACTAAAATATTTAACGTCTTCAATAATCTGCTGCGTCCCCAATTCAGGATCACTCCCCTTTTTAAGTTTTCCTCCAACCGGGGTTACTAAAAAGAAGAGTTCAATGGCGTGTAGCGGTTTATCAATAAATTCACAAGCGAACAAAAAGTCACTAACCGAAACATGTAGGCCGGTCTCTTCTGCAAATTCCCGCTCCAGACATTCAAGGGTTGTTTCGCCAAAGTGAATACCCCCACCCGGAGGGGCCCAAAAATTTTCTTTGCCTAAACCGCGGTGATTAACCAGCAAAATGCCATAGCTATTTATACAAATTCCACATACACGCAGCCTAAGTTGATTTCCAAACTTTTCGTGAACCGGATTGGTCATAAATTCGTTACAAATTCAGTGTAATTTGAAAAATAAAAATTGCAATTATAAGTTCTGTTAGTAACTGTACAGGGCTCTAAATTTGAAACAAATATTCTGGATATGAAGTGGTTTATGGTTTTTCTTCTTGGCGCATTCACATTCTTTCAACTTAATGCACAAGATGCCTCCACGGCACAAGGGCCTTTAATCAGTTGGGAGTTGCCCTCACATGATTTTGGTGATATTACTCAAGGTGACAAGGTTAACCACACCTTTAGGTTTACGAATACGGGTAACCAGCCGCTGGTGCTTACCAATGTAGAGGTAACCTGTGGCTGCACTACGCCAAAAGGTTGGCCGCGGGATCCGATACCACCCGGTGGAAAGGGGGAATTAACCGTAGCCTTTAACAGTGCCGGAAAATTTGGCAAGCAAAACAAAGTAATTACGATAACCTCTAACTCAGTGGGTTCGACCAATCAGGTAATGATTACAGCCAATGTGTTGGAGAAGAAGGATGCGAACTAAGTTCGGCTTTTAAGTACCGAATAAAATAATAGACCCCAGCCCGTCAGTAGAAAAGTTCCGCCCAAAGGGGTTAACATCGCGACTGAGGATGTATTGAATAATGCCAATACATATAAGCTGCCACTAAACAAAGTTGTGCCGATAATCATCGAGCCTGCACTAAGTATCAAGGGTTTATGCCCTTGCTTGTTCAGTAGAAGGGAAATGCCTAATAACGCGAGTGTATGATAAAAATGATATCGGACCGCCAGTTCATATGTATCCAGGCGTTGGTTTTGTATTAACAAAGCCTTGAAGGCATGCGCGCCAAAGGCGCCTAATGCCACGGCCAACATTCCTGATGCAGCGGTAATTAGGAGGAATATTCTTGAATTTTTCATTGGGAAGTATGGTTTCTGTTTCCAAAAATTGTAGTGCCAATCCGCACAAGAGTACTTCCTTCTTCGATGGCAATTTTATAATCGGCACTCATTCCCATGGAGAGTTCCTTCATAGCCATATTGGTGGGTAAGGTCATTGATTTAAGTTGATTGAAGAGAGAAGATAACAAGCCAAACTCGCTTCGGATTTGTGCTTGGTTGTCTGTGAAAGTTGCCATACCCATCAACCCAACTATTTTCACATGTGGGTACAATTCGCTGAGATTTTGTTTAACAAGTTCAAGAACCTCTTCAGGCGAGAATCCGAATTTGGTTTCCTCCCTGGCGATATACACCTGAAGCAAGCAAAAAATCGTTCGATTAAACCGTTTTGCCTGTTTGTTTATTTCCTCGAGTAACTTGAGGGAGTCAACGGAATGGATTAGCGAAACAAAAGGGGCTATTAATTTAACCTTATTGGTCTGAAGATGACCGATCATATGCCACTCAATATCTTTGGGTAGGGCCTCATACTTGGCAAACATTTCTTGCGCCTTATTTTCCCCAAAGAGTCTTTGCCCTGCATCGTAGGCCGCTTGCAATGTGGCGATGGGCTGTGTTTTGCTTACGGCTATCAACCTACATTTTTTGTCCACTAATTCGGCCTCTACTTCTTTTATATTATTTTTAATTTCCATTTAGCGTTTTGTTAAATGTTCGTAGCCTTTAGTTTTGCAAAGTTATGGCCATACTTGGAACCTTACTTAAAAAGGGGATTAAACTTAGAGAAAACCTTGAACAGGAATACACACTACCCTTTGAACTTCAGAAAAAAGAACTTAAGGAGTTATTGATTTCAGCCAGTCAAACGGAGTTTGGGAAGTACTATAGCTTCACCCATATTCTGTCTCATTTCCGCAAGGGCCACGCTAATTTCTACGAGGTCTTCAAACGAACCATCCCTATCCATGATTATAATAAAATCTATAAGGACTGGTGGCATTTATCCTTGAAAGGAGCTAAAAACATCTGTTGGCCGGGTCGTATTAAATACTTTGCTTTAAGTTCAGGTACCTCAGAGGCCTCGTCCAAGCATATTCCTGTAACAAAGGAAATGACCAAAGCGATACAAAAGACAAGCATTCGTCAAATTATCAGTCTTTCGAAGTACAATTTACCTGCAGATGTTTTTGAAGCCGGTATTTTAATGATTGGCGGGAGTACCCACTTAAACAGAAAGGGAAATTATTTTGAGGGCGACCTGAGCGGAATTCAAGCTGCCCGATTGCCATTTTGGTTTCAGCATTTTTACAAGCCGGGAAAGAAAATAGCCTCCACGCGAAATTGGGATTCAAAGCTTACCGAGATTGTGCACAAAGCCAATGAATGGGATATTGGAATTGTGGTTGGCGTGCCTGCCTGGATTCAGATTTTATTAGAGAGAATAATTGAATACCATAAACTTAAACATATTCACGAAATCTGGCCCAACTTACTTATCTATGTTCATGGTGGAGTTTCCATGGACCCCTACCGGAAAGGATTTGAGAAATTATTAGGAAGGCCTATCTACTACATTGAAACTTATTTGGCTTCAGAAGGTTTTATTGCTTACCAGGCACTGCCAAACCGGAAATCGATGCGACTGGTATTGAACAATGGAATCTTTTATGAGTTCGTACCCTTTGATGAAAAAAACTTTACTACCACGGGGGAGATTAAACCGGATGCGGAAACACTTCTTATTGATCAGGTAGAGGAGGGGAAAGAGTATGCCATTCTGCTTTCCACGTGTGCAGGCGCCTGGCGCTATTTGATTGGTGATGTAATCCGGTTTGTATCCATCGAGGAATCAGAGATAGTAATCACAGGCCGCACGAAACACTTTTTAAGTCTTTGCGGAGAGCACTTGTCGGTGGATAACATGAACAAGGCAATCGAATTGGTATCCAACGAACTGAATATAACTATTAACGAATTTTCGGTAGCGGGTATACCGCATCAAACTTTATTTGCGCACCGTTGGTTTATTGGCACCGATGACAGCGTGGATGCGAATGTGCTAAAAGAACGGATTGATTTTCACTTAAAGAAAATTAATGACGACTATGCAGTTGAAAGAAGTGCAGCCTTAAAAGAAGTAGTTGTGGATGTGTTGCCGTTGCATAAGTTTTACGATTGGATGGAGTCAAAAGGAAAAGTAGGAGGTCAGAATAAATTTCCACGGGTGATGAAGAGTACTCAATTAGAGGATTGGATCAAATTCATCGCGTAAGGAATGTTGGAAATAATCCTTAATGGTTTAAAATTGGGGGTAGTGCTCACCTTTCTTGTAGGGCCGGTTTTTTTTACCATTATCCAAACCAGTGTGGAGCGTGGTTTTTGGAGTGGCGTGATGGTTTCTCTTGGCGTTTCTGTTAGCGATATCCTTTATGTTACCATTTGTTATTTTGGAGTTGTTCAATTTATTAACAATCCCACCTTCAGATTATACCTGGCCTACGGGGGCGGAAGCATTTTGATTTTATTCGGACTTTATCACATCTTTATTAAAAGCAGAAGAAATCTGAGTCCTTCCCTGAATGTTGCCCGTGAGAGAAAAGCGTATCGCTACTTTGCCAAGGGCTTTATTTTGAACGGTTTTAGTCCTATGGTTTTAATATTTTGGATTGGAGCGATAGGCGTAGCTTCTATCGATTTTGGATACTCAAAAGGCTTTGAGTTTTTTCTTTTCTTCAGTGTGGTGTTATGTACCGTACTTACAGCCGATGTTCTAAAGGCTTATCTGGCAGATAAGTTAAGAAGATTGGTTACAAATAGATCGATGCGTATAATGAATGTTATCGTAGGCGCTTGTCTTATCATTTTTGGAGGCCGGCTGATTTACCTGGCGGATACCTTTTTGTCCTAAAGATTAATCCTGAAGGATATTTGATAGAAAAGAAGATTTAAGGAAAATCCAAAGGATAAAAAAGGCAAGTGCCCATTGAAGATAAATGTAATAATAGTCGGCTGTGTCCTTAAATCGGGTCTCTTTTATTTCGGCTCTTTCGTATTGATCAATTCGTCCAAATACATTTTTCAGGGCTTCATTATCGGTAACCCGGAAGAATTCACCGGATCCAATTTTTGCAATCTTGCGCATGGTAGATTCATCGATGGTATTTTCAACCATGTTGGGTCTGCCAAAATAATCTTTGCCAAAAGGAACCATCCCTTCGCGACCCACAATGATTGTATACATTTTAATTTCATAGGCGGCTGCTAATTCCGCAGAGGTTATAGGATCGATATTTCCGGCTGTGTTATCGCCATCACTTAATAGAATGCAAACTTTTGATTTAGATTCGGATTCCCGCATGCGGTTTGTTACCACCGCCAGAGCCGAACCGATGGCTGTGCCCCGGGATTCAATCATATCAAAACTTATGTCGTTTAAGTAGGCGTTGAGTAAATCGTAATCAGTTGTAAGAGGTGCCAGCGAAAAAGCATCTCCTGAAAATACAACGATGCCGATGCGATCCTGCAACCGACCTTTTATGAAGTCACGGGCAACATTTTTTGCGGCTTCCAGTCTATTGGGTTGAAAATCTTCAATTTGCATGGACTGAGAGATATCAATGGCTAGCATAATATCAATACCTTCCGTCCACTGTTCAACCTTTTCGTTGGTTTTTTGAGGGCGGGCTAGCGCAATTAACATAAGGGCGATAACACAGGATAATACTAGTTCGGGGAAAATCCGAATCCAGGTTAAGGGTGAATTTTTGAGATCACTTTTTACGAGGGCAACAGGGAGTTTTTGGTTAAAGTAGTGACGGAATACCCATCGGGCCACAAAAAGAAGCGGCACGATTAGCAGTGCATATAAAAAAACGGTTTGTTCCCAGGTAAATCCCCGAAGCGTAGCGGGATAGAACCACTGTAAAGAATACCAGGGATCGGTTATTTCATCCATGCTTCACTTCCTCAATCTTTTGATTAAACAGGTTTTGTGAAAACGCTTTCAACTCTCCAAAAGAGTCAAAGGTATCAGGTGCTATTCTTCCATAGATCATTCGATCTACGGAATGAAGTGGCCCACCAAGATTTATTTTCTCCACTTCAAGAATTTCGCGCGAGGTGTATTTGGTATAAGGTTTTGAAGAGAGATCTTCCATATATTTTTTCCAGATGGTCATGGCAGTTTCTGCTAACTCCGGTGAGAACCCGGTTTTTAATTTTTCAATAGAGGTCTCGAAACGATTAAGAAAGGCTGCGTGGCTTTGCGACAATCGCTTAACAGTAAAGTAGCGTTTAATTTTCTTGCCAAAGAATACCCAAATTAATACAAGCGTGAGGATTAAAACTCCTCCAATAATCAGAAGAATGGGATAGTTAAGAAGCCAGTTTACCGGATTATAGGCCGTATTGGTTTTCAACGGAAGTTGATTGATGGCCAGCGAATCGGGAACCGCAGCTACAAGTTGTTTAAAGAATACGGTGTCGGCTTGCGAATAAAAAATAACACAGTCTTTTTGCTGTGTCACAAAAACGGGCAGGGCTAGCCATTGAAGACTGTCAATCTCAAATGTGCTGAGTGTGTAAACAACACTGTCGTAACTAATATTATTTACCGTTTGAGTGGTAAAGAAAGTCTTTTTCTGAAACTCAAAAGGAGCAAAGGAAAAGGTTGAGTCGGGGAATAATACTTGTTGTGCCGGTGAATACCGTGCCGTGAGGTGGTACAGAATGGGCTGTCCTAACTTTACCGTGTCAGTATTGAAATGACCTTTCACAGCGACTTCCTGTGAGAAGCCGGTATTAATTAGCATTAGCAGTAAAATAAAAAGCAGAAATTGTTTAAACACTTTTCATCGATTTATTTCTCACCTTAAACAACTTTAATAGTTTGGGAACAAAGTCCTCGTCCGTAGAAATGCTTAAAAAATTTATCTGATGCTTTCTGCTAAAGTCCGCCAATTCTTTCTGCCGATTGAAATGATGCGAGGTAATCGTTTCTCGGAAATCTCCAAAAGAAGAATTAACCCATAATGTCTTTTTCGATTCTTTATCCAGCACCGGAATAATACCCAGCTTGGGTAACTGGGTTTCCCGTTTATCACTAACCTGAATCATAACCAAATCGTGCTTTCGGGCCAGAGACTTTAAATGATGTTGGTAACCTTCATCAATAAAATCTGAAATCATTACGATTACACTTCTTCGCTTTACAGAGTTTAGAGCAAAGGTTATGGCTTTGTTAAGATTTGTCTTGGTGGACCTGGGCTCTAATCGATTCAGCGTATAGATTATTTCGTAAGCCTGAGGGATTCCCTTTCTGGGTTTAATGAACTTTTCCCGCTCATCAGAATAACAGATTAACCCTACCTGGCTAGATTCTTTTGTACCCGAAAGAGCCAACACGCCACAAATTTCCTTTGCTATGTCAAATTTTGTTTGCCCCGGTGTGCCAATAAATTGGGAAGCGCTTACATCTAAAATAAAAAAAATGGTTTGCTCTTTTTCTTCCCGAAAGGTCTTGACAAACGTGCCATGGCCTTTGGCGGTCACATTCCAATCGATGGTACGAACATCATCGCCATATTGATAGGGCCTCACGTCATCAAATTCAAGACCCGTGCCTTTGAAAATAGAATGAAAGTCACCCTGCATCTGGCTGTTGATGGCCTTTCTGATCTGTATTTCGTACTTCTTTAGCTTTTTCAGCAGCTCTTTCACTCTGGCACTTTTTTGGAGGCTTAAAAATAAGAAATATGACTAATTTCGCACCTTATATGAATCATTCGTGTACATTAAATACGCTTAAATGTTATATTGGTTTGGTTTTTTTTATCGCTCTGGCTTTAAGTTCGTGCCAGAAGGAAAAGCGCCCTGCCGATGTGTTGACACCGGAAGAACTTTCGAAGTTGATGGTGGACTTATACCTGGCTGAGGCGCGGATGGCAGGACAAAATATAGCAACTGATTCGGCTCTGAAATTTTTTATTCCTTTTGAGGAGAAATTGAAGTTAAAACATGGAGTAGGAGATTCCATTATTCGAAAAAGCTATCAGTATTACGTTGGTCATCCCGAGCAATTGGAGAAAATTTACGACTCTGTGATTGATACCCTGAGTTTGCGCGAACAAAGGGAAAGAACAAAGACATTTAAATAGAGGCATGGTATTCCCTATCGAGTTTGAACAGAAACTGGGGTTTGACCAGATTCGTCAGCGACTCAAAAACTATTGTCTTAGTCCGCTGGGGATTCGCCTTGTCGATCGGATGAACTTCTCCTCAGATTTTGAGATCATTTTAACGCAACTAAAACAAAATCTGGAGTTTAGAAATATACTTGATAAAGACGAGGAATTTCCTTCAACGCATTACAGTGACCCCACCGAGCATTTTAAAACAGCCGCAATTGAAGATAGCTTTTTGGAGCAGGAGGCATTTTATGAAATACTTCGATCGCTACAAACGATAATAGCCTGTAAGAAATTTTTGGAGTCTCATCAAGAGGAGTATCCTGAATTAGGCAAATTAACTCAGTCTGTTTCTGTTTTCTCTGATCTCATTAAGAACATCGAATCCAGGTTCGATGATCGGGGACATATCCGGGATAACGCTAGCCCCGAATTAGGAAAAATTCGAAAACGCATTCGCGATGAACAGTCACGGGTTAAGCATTTAATTGATCAGATTTTCAGACAGGCGGTGGGCAATGGCTGGGTGCCTGAAGGTGTATCTACTACCATCCGCGATGGGCGATTGGTAATTCCCGTACTGGCGGAGCATAAACGGAAGATTGCAGGATTTATTATGGACGAATCGGCCACTGGTCAAACCATTTATCTTGAACCTACGCAAGCCCTTGAGGCGAATAACGAAATTCGTGATTTAATTCATGCTGAACGGAGAGAAATTGTAAAAATCCTTCGCGGGCTCACCACCTTGATCAGGCAAAATCTTCCCATGTTGCGGGATGCTTATTCTTTCCTTGCTATTATAGATTTTACCCGAGCTAAAGCAAAATTCTCTCAGGATATCGGAGCGGAGTTTCCACGGCTTGCTCATGGACCAGATTTAAACTGGATGCATGCCCGACATCCCTTACTCTATCTAAGTTTAAAGGGAAAGCGGGAAGTAGTACCCCTTACTATTGACTTGACTAAGCAGAAGTCTTTTTTATTGGTATCAGGACCTAATGCCGGAGGAAAATCTGTTTGTTTGAAAACTGTAGGCCTTATTCAATACATGGCTCAGTGCGGATTGCTCGTTCCCCTTCATGATAAATCAACAGTGGGTATTTTTAAAAAAATATTTTTAGACATTGGAGATCAGCAATCCATTGAAAATGATTTAAGTACTTACAGTTCACATTTAAAAAACATGGCTTTTTTTCTAAAACAGGCCGATGAGAACACTCTGGTATTGTTGGATGAATTGGGAGCGGGTACGGATCCTAATTTTGGAGGAGGTGTAGCGGAATCTGTGCTGGCGGGATTGTTAAATAAAAAAGTATGGGGTGTGGCCACTACCCACTATTACAATTTGAAATTATTTGCCAGCAATCACTCCGGTATTCGAAATGGAGCGATGCAATTTGATACCGAAAGACTCGAGCCTATGTTTAGACTTGACATTGGTAAACCGGGCAGTTCCTTTGCACTTGAGATAGCACGAAAAACCGGACTCCCGTTTGAGACTATCAAACTTGCTGAGACTTTAATCGGAAAGGAGTTGACGGGATTGGAATCATTAATGAAATCGGTGGCCGAGGAAAAGCAGTCTCTTGAGAATCGAATGAAGGAAATTGCGCTTCGTGAAAAAAAACTGACTGAGGCGCTTACCCAGTATGAAACCCTTAATCAGGAATTAAATTCTAAGAAGAAAGAGATTATTGATAAAGCTAAATCGGAAGCTTCCTATTTGCTAAAGGAAACTAACCGCGAAATAGAAAAAACAATCCGACACATTCGTGAAAATAAAGCTGAGCGAAAGGAAACGAGGAAAGTCAGAGAAGGTTTGCAAACCATAGCACAAAAAGTTAAACCTGAAACCATCGTAAGAAAGCAGACTGAAAAAATTGAGCCAGGCGACTACGTTCGATTGATTGGCCAGGAGGTAAGCGGTAAAGTGATCTCTATAAAAGACGATGTGGCTGTCGTTCAATTTGGTGATTTACGATCGCAGGTAGAAACCAAGCGATTAGTACGAAGTGATCAGATAGTAGCTAATCCGGCATTTACCAGAGTAAGGACAGCCGGCCTTGACATTTCGCAAAAGCAATCACTGTTTGTAACTACACTGGACATCCGCGGCAAGCGGGTGGAAGAGGTGAATGCCATGCTTGATCAGTTTATTGATGATGCTATACTATTGGGTCATGCGCAAGTAAAGATATTGCATGGCAAAGGGGAGGGTGTATTGCGCAAAGTGGTGCGCGAGCGATTAAAAAAAATAAAAGCAGTTGCTTCGGTGGCCGATGAGCATATTGAGCGTGGCGGAGATGGGATTACAGTGGTGATCTTAAAATAAAAAAACCTGCTGACTAGAGCAGGTTTTTTATTCAAGGATATTTTTTAGAGCGTGAATGTGTAAACCCAGGCTCCTTTTACCACGCCTGTTCTTGCATATCCACTTCCATTAAAACTAAATGAGATTGAAAGGGTAGACTCGGTAACTGCATAGGTCATAGACAATTCATCCGGTGTGCCCTTATCTCGAATCATGATCGTTTCGGGAGATGAGCCAAAATCCCAATTGCCACTGGCTGGCCAGGGACTTAAACTGGGTCTGCCAGAAGTTGAATAGGTAAATGGCGGCACGCCTTTGGTTCCGGATAAAGTTAATTGAAAGCCGGCATAATCGGCTGTTTTGTCGCTTCCATCCAGTGTGGCCGTGTTAATTTTCCACACGTGATTCAACTTGTCAAATTGAATATCGGTTACAGGTTCAGGATCATTGTTTTTGTTCTTGCACCCGGTATAGGTAAACAGAGAAACGGAGATAAGCAGAAGAGGGAGTATTCGCAGTATTTTCATCATAAATTGATTAAAAATCATTTTAAACTTACTAAAAACCGGATTCTAAAAAAAATAGCCCTTTAGCTTCCCTAAAATTTTTGAGGTTAATGGGTTCTGCAAACTGTTAGTAACCCTTCTTAAAATCCAAAATATCAATTTTGCAGGCAGAGGGTGGGTATTCATATTCCTGATTTGATGCAATAAAAAGGAGCGTAGTATCCAAAACCAATTCGCGGTGCTTTTGGTACCATTCAATTGACTTTTTATCGAGGTTGGTGGTTGGTTCGTCCAAAAAAAGTGCATCCGATTCCGCGTAAAAGGCCAATCCCAATTTTAGACGTTGCCGCATACCCGAAGAAAAATTGGAAATCATCTTATTTCTGGCGTGTGATAGCTCAAAGAGATCCAATACATCAGGCACTGAAAGATTATCGCGTACTTTCTTAAACCGGAAGTGAAATCGAACCATTTCGGTAAGCGTAAACTCATCAATCAAATCCATGTAAGGAGTGGAGATGGAGACGTATTTGAAAATCTCATCGTTGGGGATTTTGCCATCTTTATTTTCGTAGCTAACCTGGCCCTTGCTCGGTAACATCTGACCCCATAAGATTTGAAGTAAGGTGGATTTCCCTGATCCGTTGGGTCCTATGATAGCATACGGATTACCGGGGGTAAACTGATAGTTGAAATCTTTAAAAATCCATTCACGATTAAATCGTTTGCTGAGATTCTTAACGGTTATATTCATTCAAAAGCTCCTGCGTTTGCTGAGAATCCTTTCATGACTCCCCGTTCGCTGCTGCGTATAAAGGAAATAATATAATCTCTCTCTGCACTGGCACTTAATTCATTTTCCACCAGATCGAGAGCTTTGGAATTATTCAATCCTTTCAAAAAAATGTAGCGATACACTTCCTGAATCTCTCCAATTTTTTCGGCAGAGAATCCGCGTCTGCGGAGGCCCACAGTATTAACTCCTGCATACGTAAGTGGTTCACGCGCAGCTTTGGTATAAGGCGGCACATCTTTGCGCACCAGCGATCCACCAGAAATCATCACGTGCGAACCCACTTTTACAAATTGGTGGAGCGCACTGGCACCTCCAATAATTGCCCAATCTTCAATGGTTACGTGCCCTGCCACCTGAACGGTATTCGCCAGAATGCAATGATTGCCAACCGTGCAATCATGCGCGATATGGACATAAGCCATTAGTAGGCAATCACTTCCTACTATCGTTTTGTATTTGTCGGAGGTTCCTTTGCTGATAGTAACAAACTCACGGATCACTGTGTTGTCACCAATAAAAGTTTCGGTTTCTTCACCGGCAAATTTTAAATCCTGAGGAACAGCTGAAATGGAAGCACCTGGGAAAATTTTTACATTTTTTCCGATGCGAGCCCCCTCCCAAATTACGGTGTTGGGTCCAATCCAGGTGTTGTCTCCGATTTCTACATTCGCTTTGATAGTTGCGAAGGGTTCTATAATTACGTTGTTGCCAATTTTCGCCTCTGGGTGAACGTTGGCCAATGGATGATAACTCATGAATCTTTTCGCACTATACTTGCTGTCATAGAACCTTCGCACACCAAACTATTGCCCACATAGGCTCTTCCATACATCTTCGCGATTCCTCTTTTAATAGGAGCGATCAGATCGCATTGAATAACAAGTGCATCGCCAGGCAGAACCATTTTCCTGAATCTGAAATTTTCAATTCCCAAAAAATAGGTCCAGTAATTTTCAGGATCAGGTACGGTATTCAAAACCAATATACCTCCGGTTTGAACCATCGCCTCTACCTGTAAAACACCTGGCATAACCGGGTTTCCAGGAAAATGCCCCTGAAAATACGGCTCGTTATAGGTTACATTTTTTACGCAAGCAACTGTTTCACTATCCAGGTAAATTACCTTATCGATAAGCAGAAAAGGATAGCGATGCGGCAAGGTGCCCGTGATTTTATTAATATCCATCACGGGAGGAAGATTGGGATTGTATTTTGGCCGGCCTTTTTTATCGTCTTCCTGCATTAGCTTCTTCAGCTTTCGGGCAAAAGCCACATTGGCTGCATGGCCGGGGCGTGCCGCTAGAATCTGTGCTTTTAATGGCCGGCCTGCTAGCGCCAGGTCACCGATTATGTCCAGCAACTTGTGCCGGGCAGGCTCGTTGTTATAGCGAAGCTCAATATTATTTAAGATACCTTCCTTCTTTACTTCAACTTTAGGCTTGCCAAGCATTTTGGCAATGTTTTCCAGTTCATGGGTTTCAACAACGCGATCCACGATAACAATAGCGTTGTTTAAATCGCCCCCTTTGATCAGATTGTTCTTATAGAGCATCTCAAGTTCATGCAAAAAACAAAAGGTGCGGCAAGAGGCTATTTCTTTTTCAAATTGACGGATATTCGTGATGGAGGCATGCTGACTTCCTAACACGGGCGAGTTGTAATCAATCATTACAGTCACCCTGTAGTCATCCAGGGGTAAGGCTGCAATTTCCACATTACGGGCGGCTTCGCGGTAAAAGATACTATCCTGCACCTCAAAGAAGTCTCGCAACGCGTTTTGTTCTTCAGCCTCCGCCTCTTTTAAAATATTAACAAACTGAATGGAGCTTCCGTCCATGATTGGAGCTTCAGGCCCATCCAACTGGATAAGCACATTATCAATTTCAAGACCTACCAGAGCGGCCAGCGTATGTTCGATGGTACTTACACGAGCCCCACTTTGTTCTATGGTGGTACCCCTGGAAACGTCCACAACGCGGTCACAATCGGCATCTATAATGGGTGAGCCTGGTAAATCAATACGTTGAAATTTTATTCCATGATTAGGCTTGGCCGGCAGAAAGGTCATATTGGTTTGCACACCTGTATGCAGCCCAACCCCCGAAAGGGTTACCGATTTCTTAATGGTTTGTTGTTTGTGGTTTAACCTCATAGGTAAAAGTGGGCAAATTTAACCTCTTAAGGCTCCATTACCAAACCATAATCTCCCGTTATTCCCCTCTGCCGTTGGAACTTTCAGCAGGCTGCGAGGCAGCAATTCTCTTTTCCAGTTCACGTAACCGATCTTCAAGGTCAGGCAGACGCTTAAAAATAGCGTAGGAACGGAAATACGGTTTTAACTCAAAGGCGGGGCTGCCATTTAACTGTAAACCTTCTTCTTTCACAGACTTCAAAATTCCTGATTGTGCTCCAATTTGGGTGCGATTAGCGATTTCTATATGTCCGGCAACCCCTACCTGACCCGCGATCATAGAATTTTCTCCCACCTTTGTTGATCCCGAAACTCCGGTTTGAGCTGCAATTACCGTGTTTTTGCCAATTTCTACGTTGTGCGCAATCTGTATCAGGTTGTCCAGTTTAACCCCCTTGCGGATAATGGTAAAATCGCCAAACATAGTTGCGCAGTCAATTACCGTATTAGCACCAATGGTTACCTGGTCTTCAATAAGAACATGGCCTAATTGCGGAATGGTTTTGTAGGATCCATCATCTTGTGGAGCAAAACCAAAACCATCGCTGCCAATAACGACTCCGGCATGGATTACACACTGATTTCCAATGCTTGTGCCCGCGTATATTTTTACGTTGGGGTATAGGATCGTATCATTACCAATAACGGCATTATCCCCAATAAACACATGGGGGTATATTTTCACATTTGATCCTATTCTTACGTTATTTCCAATATATGAGAACGCGCCCCGATAAATATTTTCACCCTCAATCGTGTTTTGACCTATATAGGAAGGTTGTTCAACTCCCACTTTTTGAAACGTGATAACCTTGTGATATTCCTCTAGCAGAGCTGTAAAACTTGAATAGGGATCATCCACTAAAATAAGAGCCGCGGAAATTTCTTTTTTTGCCTGAAAGTCTTTCTTTACAATGACAGCGCTTGCCTGGGTGGTATAAATAAAATGTTCGTATTTAGGATTCGAAAGAAACGCGATCTGACCTTTCTTTGCGTCCTGAATTTTGGCCAGCATATTAATTTTCTCAGCGCTGTCACCTTTCACTTCTCCCGAAAGCATGGCAGCAATTTGAGCAATGCTAAACTCCATAGATTTTGGTTACTTTAGATTGAATGGCAGGTTTGAATTT